>CAZKOQ010000033.1:0-16139 GCA_964554425.1 uncultured Pirellulales bacterium
TATTGAGGTAGTTTAAGCTCTTGACCTGAGGCGGAATTGCCAGCGGGTGATTGCGAACGGTTGTTGCACTGATTACCTTCATCCCTTTCTCGTAAAGCTCTTCCGGATAAAGCTGGATATTATCCGCTATGATAAATATGCTGCTGCTCTCGCAGGTTAAAGGATTTAGCCCCAAATCTCCAACGCCGCGCGTTACCACCAGGCGAACATAGCCGTCGATAACGCCGTTGGCTTCAACGGTTTTTTCAACTGCATTGATGAGCTGGCTTCCGGTCATCGGGATGCTGAGGCGAATCGCCTTGGCTGAGCGATAAAGACGCTCGATGTGGGCTTCCAATTCAAATAATGTCCCGCCATAGATGCGAATGCCCTCGAAGACGCCGTCGCCGTAAAGCAATCCGTGGTCGAATACCGAGATTTTTGCTTCTGCCTCATCGACAAGTTTGCCATCAAGCCAGATTTTCAGTGCCATAAAACACCATAGTAACCAAATCCAAAATCAAGTATCAAAATTAAGAGTAGCCACAAAGACACCAAGACGCTAAAACTAATTGTAATTATCTGTTTTTTAACTTTGTGCCTTTGTGTCTTCGTGGCAAAATCTTTTGCATTTTAATTTTTGATTTTGCCATCGGCCAGCGTTATTATTCGCCCGGCCCTTCTCGCGATTCTTTCATCGTGAGTTACCATTATAATCGTTTGGCCGTCCTTATTCAGTTTTTCAAAAACATTAAGGATACCATTTCCTGCCGCAGAGTCAAGATTTCCTGTCGGCTCGTCGGCCAAAAGTAGCTTTGGCTCGTTCATCAAGGCCCTGCCGATAGCAACCCTTTGCCTTTCTCCGCCCGAGAGCTGATACGGTTTATGATTTGCCCGCTCGACCAAGCCGAGCTGACCAAGCAGCTCCCCGGCGTGGTTTTTCGCCCATCTGCGGCACGCGAGCCATCCGAGGATGCTTTTGGAAGCCATCGCCGGCAGATAGACATTTTCCAGCACATTTAATTCGTCCAATAAATGGTAGAACTGAAAGATAAATCCCACTGTTTTATTGCGGTATCTGTTTAACTCCTTTGCACTTTGCCGGCTGAGGTCGCGTCCCTGGAACGTAACAATGCCTTTATCAGGTATATCCAGCGCTCCCAGGATGTGTAAAAGCGTGCTTTTACCGCTGCCCGAGGCCCCTACTATCGCCACAAATTCGCCTTTTCTTACGGCCAAATCAACGCCCTTGAGCACTTTGACCCGGGTCGCACCCATTCGGTAGGATTTGTAAATCTCATCGGCCTTTAATATGAATCCATCATTATTCATAACTGATTCACCCGTAAAGTCTCCACCGGCCTCGACGCCGCTGCTTGTAATGTTGGCACCATCGCTCCAAGCAGGCACGCCAGAACCGCCGAACCTGCAATTATAAGCAGGACCTTAAAGTCAACCTGATTCGGAATGTCGCCTATGGCAAACATAGTTCTATTCCATAGTTGAAACTCGAAGTGCTCGAAAAGCCAGTTTTCTATCTGGTTGATTTTGTGCAAAAACAGCCATCCGGCCGGCAGCCCTATACAGGACCCCAACAGGCCGACCAAAAATGCAAAACCGGAAAACAACTGGATTATGCTTGTGTTTGAGACGCCCACACTTTTAAGTATGCCGATGTCTTTGGCTTTGTGACTGATAATCATATAGAACACAACGAAGACGATAAAAACAGTCGTAATTCCTACAAATCCAAACATAGCAATCAGCATTGTCTGCTCTTTTTCCATCGCTGCGATAAAGGCACGTCTGTTATTCTTCCAGCTCTGCACCGTTACCGTGGCCAAAAGGTCCGCTTGCTCCTGGCCGGCCTTTTCCTGCTTGAATTTGTCCCATAATGCAGACACCTTTTCGCAGCCGGCTTGCAGTTTGACAATCTGGCTAAACTTTATGTGGATAGCGCTTGCTCTTTTGATTGGTCCAGCCATCCCACAAAGTATTTGCACCTGTTCAAACGGCAGATAAACCACCGAGCTATCGACCCTGGCCAGCCCGCTGTGCGAAGTGTCACTATAGTAGAATGTCTGGGTATTGACAAGACCTGCGCCTGCCTTAGCCAGAGCGCCTTTTGCGGTCAAAGGGAAACAGCTTATAGAAAAAGCCGTTTTTGTCGGGCTGGTCCCGTAGGGGTACTTACTTCTTGAATCCCGCTCCATCAAAAGGTCAATGCCCAGCACACACCCCAGGAGGTTTGGGTCATATTTTGGTGCGAATGCCTTAGCCGGCTGGTCTTTGCGATGGTATAGCGTTTCACCAAAGCCGGTTGTTCGACTGTGGGCTGCAGGGTCAAGACCCATAATCTCGATGCCGATATTCATATCTATATTCTGTAGGGTAAATAGAGCATAGCTTTTTATCACGGGCGATGCGGCCTCGACAAAATCAGCTCTCTGAAGAGCATCCATAAACTCCTGATAATAGGGAAAACCCACCAGCGATTCCGTGCCAACTACGCAGTCTCCTGTAAAGCTGCGGTTTTTGTTCTTAAAGTCGTTCACAAGCCCTGTCATTACGGTCATTACAACGACCACAATGAACACGCATAGCGCAACCGCAAGAATCGCAAAATACGTTATGCGGTGTTTCAATAAATACCTCAATGCCAGAATAACTTTGTACATAAGCAAAATTACAAAAAATTCGAAATCCTAAGCACGAAATCCGAAGTAAATTCAAAAATTAGAATGTTCAAATTTTCAAAACATATCTGTTTTGGGCATTTGTAATTGTTTCGAATTTCGAAATTCGATATTCGGATTTATGTTTTGCGCCTTTATTCATACCGCAGGATTTCCACCGGTCTTGTTCGAGCGGCGACGATAGCTGGTATCAGCGTCCCTATGGCAGCGGCAATAATGGCAAGCAGCACAATAGCCGACGCGGCCGACCAATCGACTTCATTGGGAATTTTGCTGAACATATAGACGCTGCTTTTCCAAAGCTTTAGCCCGAACACTATCCTTATCCATTCCTCAACTGTGTTTATGTTTTTTGTGACGACATACCCAAGTGCTGCTCCGACACATGAGCCAAGTATCCCGACACATACACCAAAGCCGAGAAAGATGCCGGAAACCTGGCCGCTCGCAGCGCCGCAGCTTTTTATTATTGCGATGTCTCTCTGTTTGAGCCGCACAATCATATAAAAAATGCAGAATATAAGCACAACTACGCTGAAACTCACAACGCCAAAAATCAACAGCAAAACTCCCATTTGCTTGCGAAGTTCAACAACGTATCGGCTCTGCAACTGTTTGGCTGTCTCAATTTTAGTATAGCTTATGAAATCCTCACTCCAGCCAAGCTCATCGGCGGCAAAGACCTGCCAGAGGCCCCTGATTTGTGCAATGGCTGATTCTGGCTGCGTATTATCTTTAAGTTTGATTTGAATTTCATCAGCTATAGCGTCTTCCTTGTCGGGGTAGAGGATATTCTGAAGATAGCCAATTGGCAGATAAACGAATCTCTTGTCGAGGTCATAAACTCCTGTGAACACAATGTCGGCAATAGTAAATTCCACGGTCTTTCTTCTAAATCTCTCTTTCGCTTCATTTGAGGACGGGCCCTTTTCTTCTACCACCGCTCCGGTAGTAAGGACAACCGGCTGGCCAATCATTTTCTCGATTGCCGTAACATCATATTCATCTGTCTTTTCATCTGGCTCACCCAACACGCCGATTCCCACAAACCCCGTTGGTTTCCCGGAAAACTGCGGGAGGTCAAAAGATGGTTCACCGGGGACATCTTTTTGCCTAAGCAGGGTCTGCTTGAAACCTGTTACTTTTGCTCTGGACTCCGGCTCAATCCCCCAGATGGTTACTGCACGCACGTTGCCCTTGCCTATGTGAAGCAAACCCTGAGCCGACAGCGTTGCTGTCGCGGATTCTACCGGTGAAAGCCGGGCTAATCGCTCGATAAATTGTGGGTATTTTGCAAACCTGACCGGTGTTGAAAGAACCACATCGCCTACTGTTTCGACCGCACTTTGCTCGAACGCGTCGATAAAGCCGCCAAATAAGCTGGCGACAATTATAAGTAGCGCAACTGAGAGAGCAACTGCGGCAATACTGAGCAGAACAATCCTTTTCTTGCGCAGATACCTCAGCCACAGAAATAGCTTCAACATTTCATCAGTCCTAATGTGACTTCCGCAGTTTTTAGTTTTGAGTTGTATTCCTAATCGTTGTTCGCTGGCTTCGGCTTAAGAAGGGGAAACAAAACGACGTCGCGGATAGTCGTCGCGCCGGTCAGGACCATAACCAGCCGGTCTATACCTATGCCAAGCCCTCCTGCCGGCGGCATCCCGTATTTTAACGCCGTTATATAATCAGTATCCATTGTTCGAAGCGACTCTTCCTGGCCTCGAAGCTGCGTCCTGAAATTCTCATATTGCTCAGCGGGGTCGTTTAACTCGGTATAGGCGTTCGCCAGCTCCATCTGGGCTATATACAATTCGAACCGCTCGGCGTATTTCGGGTCTGCCTGCTTGCGTTTAGTCAGCGGGCACAGCGCCGCCGGATAATCTATCACAAATATCGGATCCATAAGTTTATCTTCGACAGTGTTCTCAAAAACTGCGTTGGTTACTACGGCATCATCCATAAGTGTCTCGTCGATACCGAGGCACTTTGCCTTTGCCCTAATGGATATTATATCGTTGATGTCGCAGCCGCCGTATTGCTTCAGAAGCTCTGCATACCGCATTCGCCGCCACGGCCGGGTGAAATCTATCGTTAAATCTCCAAAATGAACCTGTGTAGCGCCGCAGTATTTTTTTACGCAAGCGAAAATCATCTCCTCGGTTAAATCCATCATCACGTTGTAATCGCCGTATGCCTGATACAGCTCCAGCATCGTAAATTCCGGATTGTGCTGTCGGCTAAGACCTTCGTTGCGGAAGTTACGGTTTATTTCAAAGACTTTTTCCATCCCACCTACAAGCAATCTTTTCAAGAATAGCTCCGGGCTAATCCGCAAAAATAAATCCATATCTAAACTGTTATGGTGCGTTACAAAGGGCTTGGCCGCGGCTCCGCCTGCAATCGGTTGCATCATCGGCGTCTCGACCTCCAGAAAACCCCTCGCTTCCAGAAATTCGCGAATAGTGGTAACGATAGCGCTGCGATTTTTGAATCGCTCCATCACTTCAGGATTGGCCCATAGGTCAACGAATCGCTGCCGGTATCGCTGGTCAACATCTTTAAGGGCGTGGTATTTCTCCGGCGGCTGGCACAAACATTTGCTCAAAAGCGTAAGGCCATTTTCGGTAACCCATATAGTAATTTCGCCGGTTTTAGTCTTACCCAACTTGCCCGCTACGCCGATTATATCGCCAAGCTCAAGTAACTTAGCAAGCTGCCACTGCCCGCCTAACAGCTTTTTACTTAAGCCGACCTGAATGGTCCCGCTGCGGTCTCGCAGAGTAAGAAAAGTAAGCGACCCCATCTCCCTCAACAGCACAATCCTGCCGGCACATTTGGCTGTTTGAGTTTCATCCTCATCTTTGTATCGTAGTTTAACATCTGCAGCCGGCTCTGCCCCATCGTATCTGGCACCGTAAGGGTCAAGGCCCAGCTCCTTGATGCGAGATAGCTTCTGGTGTCTTTGTAGTTCGAGCTTGCTTAATAGTTCTGTGTTCATAGGTCGTTGTTCGTATATTGAGAATTCAGAATGTAGGATACAGAATTCAGAATACTATCTCTTGTCTTCTATCTCCTGTCTTCTGTGCTTGAATAAGTTTTGTCTTAACAATCAAAACACCGATTGCCAGCTGCGGGTCGGCTGCCAGTGTCTCCTCAAGCGTATATTTTTTCACTACCCTGGTGCTGTTGCCGCCGCCGGAGGCGGGTTTGTTCAAACCGGCCTTTGGACGGTCGGCCTGAACGAGAACATCATTATCCCTCTGCACATCAATCATTTTTCTAATCTCATTGCTTATCAGCTCAATCTCAATGTTTGGCCCAACTCCCCAGTCCTTTCTTCCTTGTTTTTTCACCGTCTCCTGGCTTTCTACCTTCTGTCCGGAGGGCAGGTAGTAATGTGCCATCGTATATTTTAGCTGCGCACCATCACCGGGATAGTGTGTTACTCCCTGGACGCTCCCCTTTCCGTGTGTTCGCTCCCCCACAAGGATTGCGCGCTTGTGCATTTGGTCGGCCAGCGCTCCGGCCACAATTTCTGAGGCGCTTGCAGACCCGGCATTTATCAGTATCACAAGAGGATAATCGGGGTGCGTTCCTTTCTCGTGTGCCACTGCATAGGTTGGTAATTTGCCAAAACCTGTTCCGGGCTGTGTTTTAACTATCAGTCCCTTTTTCAAGAATTTGTCGGTTACCTCAATAGCGCTATCCAGAAGCCCCCCGGAATTGAATCGCAAATCCAGAATTAATCCTCTCAGCCCTCCTCCTGCCTCAAGCTCATTCAATACCTTTTCCAGCTCTGTTGATGTTTCACCAGAGAAGCTTGTTAGCCGCACATAACCGATTTTGTCCCCCGACTCCGCTTGGGAG
This sequence comes from uncultured Pirellulales bacterium, assembly GCA_964554425.1. Lineage (GTDB taxonomy): Bacteria > Planctomycetota > Phycisphaerae > Sedimentisphaerales > Anaerobacaceae > CAYWXK01. Next base: position 6,546 of record CAZKOQ010000033.1, read on the forward strand.
GAAGGTGACCGGGTCTTCGACGAGCTTCGTCGAGATGTCGAATTGTTTGGCTCATCAACCCCGTTAGAAATCGACTCCTTATTTCTAACGGTGTCAACCAGATACAGCCATTTGCCCTCCTCGGTTCTTTGCCAGCCGCGAATTGTCGGAACGGTTATTTTGTCTCTGGTTATTGTAATCTCTCTTGGTTTCTCCTCACCCTGGCGTTTTATGGCAAGAGTAACCTTTGTGCCCTTGGGACCGGTGATTTTATTGACCGCACAAATAAGGGTCATATCCTTCGTTTCAAGCCCGTCCACCGCCTCTATCACGTCACCTGCATCAAGGCCGGTCCTAAATGCCGGCGTATCGGGCAGCAGACTCGCAACTGTTAAAAGCCCTTTTTCTTTAGAAATCTCTATGCCGATGCCGGTGAACTCATTGGTCATCATCTTTTCAAAATCTTGCACCTGCCTCGGCCAAACCATTACTGTATAAGGGTCCAGTGCCCCCAGAGATGCTTCTGCAAACTGTGCAACCAATATCGTCTCGGGTAATTCCGCACTCGCAGTATTTAGTGCCATGACCTTCTCGAAGGTTTCTATAAACTTATCCTTATCGAATCCTGTCGGCGACTGGTTAACTTCGTCAAGAAGAGCTTGGCACGCAGCCGACCAGGCCGTTAGTTTTTTGCTGTCGACCTTCAACGAATCCATAGCGGATTTATTCGGTTCCGATGCATTTACATCGTTCGGAGCCGTGGCTAAGCCAGCATTGACCGGACTCTGAAGCGACGATACCCCAATCACTTCCGCCAGCAATTTACATCGCTCGATACCCTTAACAGCCATCTGGCTGTAATCTACGATGCTGACGTAGTTTAAGCTCAGAGTATCAACCGCTCTTATAAACATTTCTTTTTTGATGCCCTTGTATCGCTGGTCTCTGGTCTCACAAGGGCTATCTTGGAAAGACGCCGCAATACTTGCCTTGTCTAAGAGCCGTTCGGCGTAGTCTAAATACGCCTTCGTATTTGGGTCGATGACCGCCAGCCAGTAGTAGCAGTTCGTGTATGCTTCAAGCCACTTGCCCTCCACCTCGAACTTTGCTGCTCTGTCTATTGCTTTTAAAAAAAGCTTCTTAACAAACGCATCGGACATTAGTTGCTCTTTCTGCGCAGGTAAAGCAAACTCAGATGCCTTGGCAATAACCGACAGTGCCGTAACCATATCGTTTGCATCATTTGGGTCGTTTTTGTTGCTGATATTGTTTACGTCATTGACATCTATTTTGGCTCGGGACTTTTCTAACTCAGCCAACTGTTCTCGGTACGCATTCTCACGGGCCGATTGACGCCGTTGGTGTATGGACTTGGCTTCTTCCACAATCTCTGATAATCTGGCCAGAAATGGGGACCGGTTTCGCTCGTCTTTACCAGTGTGTTTTATCAACTCATCGGCAGCGTCAAATTTGCCCTGATAAATCAACTCACAGGCAGTCTCGATAATGCTCGGTTCCTGGGCTGTGAGCTTAGTAACCGTCCCTGCCGTTTCGCAAGGGTCCTGGGCCGCCGGCTGCACCGCAAAGACTCGCCTCGACAAAATTGGCAGGCCGACAGACAAAGAAATAATTACTATAGCCCACAGCAGCCGAGCTAAATATAAATTGCGGGCTTTTCCAGACAACTTACGTGATCTTCGCGAAAAACAAAAACTATTCTCTAACATCGCTCTCCGAATCAAATTCTAAAAAACAATATATATCGAGGTCCATCCGGACACTCTTGACGTTACTGGGAAATATCGACTATCGGGCATTGACTAATTACAGACACTCAGCCGCTTTTCCGGCACAGCCCAAAACGTGCAGTTTGTGCTTTACCATTGCTTTAATCGCTTCCCTGCCTGGACCAAGGTATTTACGCGGGTCAAATTCACCCGGGCTCTCAGCAAAGACCTGTCTGATTTTAGCAGTCAGTGCCATTCGCAAGTCCGTGTCGATATTGACCTTGCAGACACCCATCTTTGCGGCTTTGCTAATGGCCTCCTCCGGCACGCCCATCGCATTGGGCATCTTGCCGCCATATTTGTTAATCAGGTCCTTAAACTCCTTCAGAACGCTGCTCGACCCATGCATGACCAGCGGATATCCGGGCAGTTTCTCTCTTATCTTTTGTATCACATCAAAGGCGAGCTTCGGCTCACTTTTGAACTTGTAAGCCCCGTGACTGGTGCCGCAGGCCACTGCAAGCGAATCACAGCCGCTTTTCTTAACAAACTCCACCGCCCGGTTTGGGTCTGCCAAGTGCTTACTCACATCATCTACGCCGACCACGTGCTCTTCGATCCCGCCCAACTGGCCAAGCTCAGCTTCGACCATCACGCCTCGCGGATGGGCATATTCGACCACCTTCTTAGTGATAGCAATGTTTTCCTCAAATGGCTTATGCGATGCATCTATCATAACGGATGTGAAGCCGTCATCTACAAACTGTTTGCAGACCTCAAAAGTGTCACCGTGGTCGAGGTTTATTGCTATGGGTATGTCCGGATTTTCCTTGACCGCCACCTCTATAATCGCCATTAGATAGCTGATTTTCGCATACTCCCGTGCTCCTTTGGACACCTGCAGGATAAGAGGCGCTTTCTCTTCGGCTATGGCCTCCATAATACCCTGCGTAATTTCCATATTATTGACATTGAACGCACCGATGGCATAACCATTTTTGTAGGCCATCTGAAACATCTTTTTAGTGTTCACTAACGGCATAACTGGCTCCTTTAACTATTTTCTTTTTCTCTTTTTTAGCTTTTTGTTATCGATGCTAATCTCAAGTTGCTTACTTCAAAAGAACATTACCCTGAAGTATCAGACAACTTTATCAATATCTCGCTCCGACCGATGGGCCAAGGTCCATATACCTTCTGGGCCCAATACCCAATCCCGGCACACCTTCGGGCCATAAACTAAATACAATTGCATGGCTGTCCAGCGATTCGTCTGCGCTGAACGTGATGCCCCAGTAAATCCTATGGTATCGCCTTATAAGCGTTATGTCGCTTCGCACATTTTCGCCGTAGTCGAAGTCAAACTGTTGTGAAAAAACAATAGTATATCGCGGGTCCAGCACATAAGTAGCCGCAAAGACAAATGCGTTCGAGCCTTCCTCGCCGAGGCCGTTGTCAAACCGCCTTAAATATCGGCTGCCTACATAATAGCTCAAGTTGGGCCATCGCATGTGAGAGAACCCGACGTTGAACTGCTGGACGACGCTGCTTTGTATATCAAAATTCATATCCGATAGTAACGCGGTCGTATCGGTCAGCCGCCAGATATAATCGGCACAGAACGAGTTGCGCCTCGGCCCAAATATGTCGCCGCCGCGCCTGTCTAATTGCGGCACGTTGGTGCTATATCTATTGAGCAGCGGAATAAACGGCTTATTCCAGATAAACCGGTCCGGCCCTGCCGATGTATCGCCGGAATTGTTGACCCACGTAATATCCATATCCAGCCGCATCCAGTCCACGGTGCGCTCTTTTCCGACCGGTCCTCGTCTGGTCTGCAGCCGTTGCGAAATACCTACGTTAATCGCATCACGTTGTTCGCCTGTCGAGTCGTTCTCGGCAAATCCCACGGCCGTCAGGTGGGGCGAGATTATATGCCGCATCTGGTTCAAATCCCAGAGCCGTGATTTTACACCCGGAAAGACCTTCCAATACGGTTGCGGCGACACGCGAACACCGGCTTCACCAATCAGGACATTATCTTCTCTTTCCTCCGGCATTCCATCAAGGTCTGTCCGGAAGCCGTCGCCGTCATCGTAACCGACCGTGCCGGCTATGAAGGGCACTACCTTCGTTCTTCCAACGGTCAGCGGCAAATCAAGCTCATTTCTTGTTGACCCGAACGTAAAGAAGTCTTGCGAAACCTCTACATCGCTGTCTGGTGCCAAGCGCTGACGGAACCGGCCGAGCAGACTGTCGCTATAGAGTGTGAACCTGTCATCAAAGAGCGATTGGCCCGTCCAATGGAATTCAGCACTGGGTAATTCTTCCAGCGTATTGGAATCGTTTATCCGCCATTTACCCAGAAAAGCAATCCCCCAGTTATCCTGAATACGCTTCAGGTGAATTAGGGTCTCTTGCTCTTTGTCGAGGTTGAACTCATCCCGATAATACGCCTCCAAAAAATTCTCGTCGGACAAGTAGCTGACCTCGGTGGTGAGCTGCCAGTCGTAAGGCAGGAACTGCCTGTGCTGCCAGCGGAATCGCCCGCGAAGCTCGCGCGGCGGCTCAAGGTCTTTGCGGCTGTCGTCTCTGCCAAGCCGGTCCTCGCCGCTGTCGTTGATGATATAACCCAGGATGTTGCCGAAATAATTTTCCCGCTCGTATTCAATTTCAACTCCACTCCCCATACCGTGCTTGCTGTAATAGTCTAACATGATGGTGCTGTCTGTTCCCTCTGACTCCTGCAATCCTAATAACCGTGCCAGATACCATTGTGTCTCAATCGTCGCCCCCCAGGTGCCATCGTAGCCGGCGTGCATGCTTTTGAGCGGAATATCAGGCCTCTGCAGGTTGCTCCGCATAGATGGCCAATAGAAAATCGTCTTATCATACATCTTCAGTCGCACATCCTGCATCTGTGCATCATAGCTGCCCTTCGACGTCACTCCCTTCTCTTGCTGGTCGGCACTTGTCATATCTGTAATTATTATCTGAGAGGCGTTAAGCGAAATCTGCGGCACGTAGAATTCACTGGTCGTTAAGGTTATGTTTTCAGCCGCAAATTTATTCTCCGCTAACTGTCTTAACCTCGCCGCCCTGACATAAATCGGGATTCCCTGCATCTCGTCGAAGTTCCTCATCACCGCATTTACCGCAATCCCCCTCTTTCCCTGGAAGTCATAATATAATTCCTGTGCCCGAATTGTGCGCTGCCCTTCGGTCATTACGACATCACCCGATAGATATACCGCATCCGCAGCTCCTCTGGCAAGAAAGTCCTCCCCCGCCGGTTTTTTGCCTGCCTGCGGTTTCTGGCTCTGCCCAGCATCCTGCGGAGAATAAAATATGACCGCGTTGTCGGCCTGCAATTCAAGCAGACCACCCTGCTCATCTTGTTTTTGCCACAGATAGAACCTGCCAATCACAATCCCTGTTCCTTTTTCTTCGTCCCATTCTATTTTAGGCACGATTTCGCTCACAGGCGCCAGATTTACCGGATACCTGAAAAGGGGCTTTTTCTCTTCCGGCTTAACAGCAACCTCTGGTTTTTTCTCCGGTAAGATTACGGGCAGCGGCTTTTCGAGGGCACGTTCTACTTCCGTAACTGCCGTAAGGGCTTTTTTGTAAAACTCCAATTCTCGCACGTCAGCAGCTTCTCTTTTGTCAGCCGTCACAAAGACCTCGCCGCCGACGCCAAACCAAATGACCCTTGCTGCACCTTGCTCAATTGTCTTCTCCGTCAACTCCGTAGTTTTGGCTCCTTGAGCTTTGTCCACCGATATATCGCCTTCCAGATACGCCCTTGCTCTATAATCGACGCGGACCTGGCCGGCAAATTCTACCCTGGCGCTTTCCAGCCATAATACTGCCTTGCTGCTGGAGAACCGGTTGGCGCCGATTGACATCGTAAATCCGTTCTGGAAAACAAGGGCATATTCGATTGGGCTAAGCTGACAGCTTATCACTTCCACGCCCGACAGGTGTAAGTCCTGCCCAACAAAGGCGCGTGCCTCCTGGCTTTCTATGGCTGACAACGCAGGTCTCGCCAGTAAAACCGCCAGACCCAAAAGAATTAGCGCCCTCTTTTGCATAAAAACTCTCAAATCTTTCACACTGTTTTTCAGCTTGCCGGACGGGGCTTTTGCCGTAAATTCCGGCTCGCTGGATGCTGTGCCGCAGATTATAGCCGGTTATATTGGCAAAGCCAGTAAAAAACCCAGCTTATATTGCCAATTGTCCCGAAATAGGGCTGGCAGCTTCGCCTGCAAGTCCCTGTTCTGCGCCCTTGCTATACATACAAAAGACCAAATACCGCCAAAACCAGACCAAAAACTCTCCCACAATCTCCGGGGGACAGTCCCTTTTCCGTGTGGTTCTTGACCGGCGCTGCCGTTTATGGTAACTTTTGAGGTATTGAATGGACCAGAGCTGGCAGGGTTGAAATCTTGGGGCAATAATAAATGAACAAATATGTAAGTTACGCACAGGCCGGTGTGAGCATAGATGCCAACGACCAGATGATTGGGCAGATTTACGCTCACGTGGCCAGCACGTTCGGACCGCGGGTCATCCAGAACAAGGATGGCTTCGCCGGGCTTTTCCGCCTGGACTACGATGAGAAGCTCTTCAAAAGAAACTATAAAAACCCTGTGCTGGTCGCCTGCACCGATGGCGTCGGCAGCAAGGTGCAACTGGCCGCTATGATTAAAAAATACGATACCGTTGGAATCGACCTGGTGGCAATGAACGTCAACGATATGCTTGTGCAGGGTGCTGAGCCGCTGTTCTTTTTGGATTATCTGGGTGTGCACAAGCTTGAGCCGGCGATAATCGCCGAGATGGTCAAGGGAGTTGCCGCCGGCTGTCGAATCGCCGACTGTGCCCTAATCGGCGGAGAGACGGCTGAAATGCCGGATACTTACGCCGAGGGAGATTTCGATATGGCCGGATTTGCAGTCGGCGTGGTTGAACGCAAAAAGGTCATCACCGGCAAAAATGTGCGTGTTGGTGACGTCATTTTGGGTCTCGCCTCCAGCGGGCTGCACAGCAACGGCTACACGCTTGTGCGGAATATCTGTTTCAAAAAGGCCGGCCTTAAGATGACCAGTAAGATAGATGAGCTTGACGGCGAGCTGTTGGGCGATGTGCTGCTGGAGCCGACGAGGATTTACGTTCGGCCTATCGTGAAGCTTTTGTCACAATACAAGGTCAAGCAGGTCGTCCACGCGATGGCGCACATCACGGGCGGCGGCTTTGACGGCAACATCCCCCGAGTAATACCCGGAAACTGCGACGCAGTAATAAAAAAATCAAGCTGGCCTATACCAAAGATTTTTTCGTTTCTTCAGAAAAAAGGACCGGTGGAGGAATTGGAGATGTTCAGGGTATTCAATATGGGGATTGGCTACGTCCTGATTGTCGCTGAGGACTTCGCCGACTCGATACAGAAAAAGCTCACCCACTTCGGCGAAAAGGTTCACAGAATAGGCAGAGTAACCACCGGCACAAACAAAGTGGTCCTTAAAAGCTGACAGCTTTGCTGTCATTCTGAGCGAAGCGAAGAATCTGGCGTGCGCAAGCCAGATGCTTCACCTTCGGTTCAGCATGACAATTCATCAAATCAACTGCTGAGGGTTCTCCAATTGTTCTGCGATAAATCTCAGGAACCTCGCCGCATAAGCTTCATTTACAATTCTGCAATCCACCGCCAAAGTCAGACTTGTCAGCTTGCGCACCACTGCGCTGCCCGCCGAAGGCGGGTTTGATCCGGTGCAGGGCTCCGCCCTGCCTCGTGGCACAACGGTCCGTATTACGTTGCCCACTGCCAGGATAGAGCTAGCCTGCGGCGGCACAATTCCAAAAAAATATTCGATGCCATACACGCCGAGGTTAGAGAGCGCCATTGTCTCTGGCTCTATGTCCTCAAGCGTCAACTTGTTGCTGCGCGCCTTTTCGGTAAGCAGCTTATCCTCTTGTGCTATCTGGCCTAAGCTCTTTTTATCCGCATCTTTTATCACCGGCACAACCAAACCCTGCGGGCTGTGCACTGCAAAGCCCACATTAATCGCGTTGGCAATACTGATATTGTCGCCGTTGAGCCGACCCATCACAATCGGGAATTTTCCCGAAGCAACCGCCAATGCACGAATAAAAAAGGCATTGCTTGTGATTTTCACGCCTAAGGATTTGCTAAGTCCCCCACGCAGGGCCATCATCTCGGTTACATCTGCTTTTGTCTCAATGTAAAAGCAGGGCTTGGCCAGCTTGGACTGCAACATCCTTTCGCTGATTAGCTTCTGGATTCTGGTTAAAGGGATTGTCATACGTACCCTGGATAAATGAGTGCTGTGCGATACGGGGTTCGGCTCTGCGACCTAAATGAGCGTCTTTTAATCTCTATCCAACAAGTGCAACAGCTATTACAACCACAAACACGAAAACGATTCTCATAATCTATACCTCCATAGAACAGATGTAAGGGATTAAACCATTTTAGTATTTACTTGCCGCATAAAGAATTGTCAACGCTTTTTCAGGATGTTGTCCGAGCGACGGAGAGACAAGGCGGATGGCTAAAGATGAGAGGTCGGTCGGCAAGCAGGTGAAGATGGAGAGTAGTCTTTAGTCGGCGTTCGAAGGCGGCAATCAGCGCTTGTCAGGAGAACCACTTCTGAGTTCGCAGGCATATCTTAACCAGCATCAACATCACCGGCACCTCTATCAAGACGCCTACAACTGTTGCCAGTGCTGCGCCGGAAGACAAACCGAACAGCATCGTCGCAGTGGCGATGGCCACTTCGAAATGGTTCGAGGCACCTATCATCGCAGAAGGAGCAGCGTCCTGGTAATTTAGCTTTAAGACCCTCGCCAACCAATATCCCAGCCAGAAGATCAGGTTGGTTTGTATGAATAAAGGTATCGCGATCCACAGGATAGTCAGCGGGTTGGTAAGGATTACTTCGCCTTTGAATGAGAACAGAAGAATCAATGTCACTAAAAGAGCGATAATGGTAATCGGTGTAAGGATGTGAAGGAATTTGTTCTCAAACCAGTCTATGCCTTTGTGAGCGATCAGCCACTTGCGAGAGAAATAGCCGACAACAAGCGGCAAAGCCACATAGATTGCGATGGACAACAGAAGTGCCTGCCAGGGGACTGGCAGGCGGCCAACACCAAGCAGAAAACCACCCAAGGGGCCGTATAGAAACAACATCGAGAGGGAATTGATGGCGACCATAACAAGGGTGTGGCCATCGTTACCCTTTGCAAGATAACCCCACACCAATACCATCGCAGTACACGGTGCGATACCCAACAAGATGCAGCCGGCAAGATAGCTTCTCCACAAAGGCACTTGCAGCATCTTGGCTCCGCCGACTTCTATGACTTTGCCGACACCGTACGTCGCGCCTACCGGCAAATCCAGGCCAAACGGCATCTTTACAAGGTCAACTGCATCGGGGCCTATGAAGCCATAGAACAGCGTCCCCAGAAAAAACAGGGCAATTGCGTACATTGTAAACGGTTTGACGGCCCAGTTGACAAACAGAGTAAGTCCGACCGGCTTTATGCTTTTGCCCGCCTTTAGCACCTCCGCAAAGTCTATCTTGACCATAATCGGGTACATCATAAAGAACAGACACACCGCTATCGGTATCGAAACGACAGGGGCCTTATTTACATAAATTGCCAAACTATCGAGGTAAGTCGCTACCGACGGCGCCAACCTGCCTAAAACGATTCCCCCTACAATACAAAGCGCCACCCAGACCGTCAGATATCTTTCAAAGATATTCAGGCCTTTGTCCGGCCTTTGTAGTGAATTTTCATTTATCATATTTTTAACCGATTATTTCTTAAATGCGGTTATATCAACGCTTACAAT
>CAZKOQ010000034.1:0-16094 GCA_964554425.1 uncultured Pirellulales bacterium
CGAGGGATAGTAAATCCGCCGTCCGTATGGCGGATAAATCTGAAAATCTGGCTAGTGATGTTGCTAATTGTATTACGGATGTCTGGCATTACTATCGCCGTTGAAAGGCACATACCGAGTCATTATCCAACTATTCAGGCAGCGATTGACGCTGCGGTTGATGGTGATGAGGTTGTCGTTGCTCCAGGCACCTATACTGGCCCCGGCAATCGGGATATAATCCTGAGAGCTAAAAAAATAACAGTCAAATCAGAAAACGGTCCAGAGAATTGCATCATAGACTGCAACGGAGCGTTATGGGACTTCCATTGGGGTTTTTATGTCGGAGATTGTGAAAATTCAGACACTATAATAGATGGTTTTACAATTATTAATGGATACCAGACAAACAATGGTGGTGGAGGTGGTGCTTTTAGAATAAATGACTCAAACTGCTTAATTACTAATTGCTGGCTTTTCAACCACAAGGGCGTTCATGGAGGTGCAATCTTATGTAACAGATCTAATGCGAGAATAACAAATTGTATTATTGCAGATAATTTTGCGTGGCTTGGATCTGGGATTTTTTGCAATAACAGTATTAGCCAGTGTCCTGGACCGAGAAATGGCGGTCCTGAAATCTGCAATTGCCTTTTTGTAGGAAATATTGCTCGAATGGGAGGTTTTGCTCAGGTGGGCACAATCTTCTGCTATAACAGCGATACTTTTATTCGGAACTGCACCCTAGCGGACAACAATTATGGTATATTTGTTCTTCAAGGCGATGTAGAGATTAATAATTGCATTCTGCAAAACGAAAACTACGAGATTGAAACACCCGATTGGTATTGGCCTACTGTAAAAATTGCTAACTGCCTCATTCGGGGTTTTAAGATTCGCAAGGGAGATAACTCAACTATAATTATTCTGGACAGCAACTTTGATGATGACCCACTGTTTGTCGATGCGAATAATGGTGATTATCATTTATTGCCGGATTCGCCTTGTATAAATGCGGGCGACCCAAATTTCATCGCTGAACCAAACGAGACCGACATTGACGGCGAATCTCGCGTAATGCTCGGGCGGGTAGATATGGGCGCAGACGAATGGCCGGGGCCGTGGATGATATACGTGGACTCAGATGCCAAGGGTGCCAATAACGGCTCAAGCTGGGCAAATGCTTATAATTACCTTCAAGATGCGCTGGCGGATGCAAAGTCTTCGGCTAAGCCGGTTGAGATTCGAGTTGCCCAGGGTATTTATAAGCCGGACCAAGGGACAAGAATAACACCCGGTGACCGAACGGCCACATTTCAGCTTATCAATGGCGTAACTATAAAAGGTGGTTATGCTGGCCCTGGGGAACCTGACCCGGATGCACGCGATATCGCTTTATACGAGACCATTCTTTCCGGCGATATAGGCACACTGTCGGATAATAACGATAACTGCTATCACGTTTTCTATCATCCCGAGGGCTTGAATTTAGACGCTACCGCCTTTCTTGATGGATTCACCATAACTGGCGGCAACGCCAATTCCGACAATTGGCCGCACTATTACGGCGGCGGGATGTTCAACTATGAAAGCAGCCCGACCATAACAAACTGCACATTCAACAAAAACTCGGGCAAATACGGCGGCGGGATGTACAACGACGAAAGCAGACCGAAAGTAAATAACTGCACATTCAACGAAAACTCGGCCTACGCGGCCGGCGGAGGGATGTATAACTATGAAAGCAGCCCAACAGTGAAGAGCTGCACCTTCACCGCCAACTCGGCTGGCGATGGCGGTGGGATGTACAACCACAGCGGCAGCCCGACCGTGTCGGTCTGTACCTTCAGTGGTAACTTGGCCGACTGGGGTGGCGGAATCCTCAACTGGTACTACAGCAGCCCGACTGTAGAGGGCTGCACCTTTAACGCCAACTCGGCAGACAACGGCGGCGGGATGTACAACGCATGGTACAGCTCACCGACCGTCAATAACTGCAGATTCACCATAAACTTAGCCAACTACGGCGGAGGGATGTGCAACGGGTTAAGCAACCCGACAGTGGAAGGCTGCACCTTCAGCAGCAACTCGGCCAGATATGATGGTGGAGGAATGTACAACGTGGACTACAGCAGCCCGAATGTGACCAATTGCATCCTCTGGGCTGATGTGCCCTCAGAAGTAGATGGTGAAGCGACTGTGACCTACAGTGATGTTCAAGGCGGCTGGCCGGGCAAGGGCAATATCAATGCTGACCCTCGTTTTATTGATGACAATAACGCTGATTATCATTTATTGGCGGATTCGCCGTGTATAAATGCGGGACACCCACTCTATGTGGCTGGGCCGAATGAAACAGATATGGATGGTGAGCTTCGCGTGATGTTAGGGCGAGTTGATATGGGGGTGGATGAGTTTAATCCTTTGGAAGTTAGTCTGGTGGTTATACCGAGGCAACTGGAGCCAAAAATACTGCTTGGAAGACGCATCGGCAGGACAGTATTTGAATACGATTGCAAGGTAACCGTAAGCAATAGGTGGCACAGTGCACTTAAAAATCTGCAACTTGAGCTTGCAAAGGTGCCGGCCAATATGACCATAGTGGACCCGCAGGTAAGTTTTGCCAGCACAGAGCTTGAACCCGGCCAATCGCTGACAAGCATCGACACCTGCACGTTTCGAGTAGATAGGTCGCAGCCGATTGATTCAGCCGAAATAGCATGGTGGGTGACGTGCGAAATAGTAGATAGCGGCCAAACAATACAGAACATATCTACAAGTGCTTTTTATTTAGGAATAGGGAACATAGCCAATGACCTTATGGTTGATGAAAGAATTGATTTTGAGGATTTAGCGGAGCTTGCGGGACAATGGCTGCAAGCAGATGGTGATGGCATAGTGAACTTGCGTGATTTTGCGGTTCTGGCGGAATATTGGCTGGAGAAACATTAGAACATTTAACAGCCGAGAACGCAGAGATAAATAGTTAAATTGTGATTAGTTAATTGGTTAACCTGAAACGGTTAGTCGTTCTGCCTCTGGCGGACGAGCTACGAAATTACGAATGTCGGGCGTTTAGACAGCGATGACCTTTTTGACCTCCGGCACTTTTTCCTTGAGTATTCTTTCGATGCCCATTTTCATCGTCATTGTCGCACCCGGGCAGCCCTGGCAGGCCCCCTGCAGACGAACCTTGACGGTATTATCGGCCTCGGTTCCCACCAGCTCGACATCGCCGCCGTGACTTTGCAGGGCTGAGCGAACCATATCGAGGACCGCTTTAACTCTTTCTTCAAAGCTTTTTTCGCTGCTATCCTGGCTGCAGCCGCATTGTTCACACATAAGAAATCTCCAAAATCTGGTTTAATTGCACAATTGTAACGGCTATCAGCACCTTTGGCCAGCTATTTCTTGCCGGAATATATGGCTGGGAGCGCCAAATCGCCCGGCTCCTATAATGCCGCTATAATCCGACCGGAATCAGGTATTTCCAGCCACAACCCTCAAAAAATGTGCTGTAATAAGGATTTGCACTCTTGACAGGAATACCGGCCAGTGATAAAATGATAAAAGTCGAAGGTGCAAATGCAGGTATTCAAACGATTGCCGTCTAAGTGGATTGCTGACAAAGATGCCTTAAAGAGTATTATGCTTTTCAGCAATAAAGAGAAAAGGTCTGGAAAAATCTGTGGAACAGAAAGCTGCTTCACTGCATCCTGATATTTGGGCAAAACAGGAAAAGTCAGAAGGGGTTTGGCTATGACCAAACGAAAGGCATTTACACTGATAGAGCTTCTGGTGGTAATAGCCATTATTGCCTTATTGATGTCGATACTGATGCCGGCCTTGCAGCGGGTTAAGAAACAATCGAGAACCGTCGCCTGCATGGCAAATCTAAGACAGTGGACATTTTATTTTAATATGTACACGGAGGACAATAACTACTCCTTCCAGGAAGGAGTAGGCGACGGCCACACTCACCATTGGATGAACGCATTGCGGAAATACTACCGCAATGACCACAAGATGTGCTGCTGCCCAACTGCTATGAAGCCCTTGCTCGACGGTAACGGCAATCTACTTGGAAGCTGGAATACGTTCTCGGCGTGGGGCATATTCAAAGGCCAGGGTTATGCACTGGAAGGGGATTGGGGCAGCTACGGGATAAATGGATGGGTGGAGAATCCGCCATCCCAATACAAAACAGTTTACGAGAATTTTGATACCACAAATAACTGGCGAACTCCGAGCGTCCGAGGCACCGGCTATATACCGCTATTTTTTGACGCCCTGCGATTTAATGTCTTCCCGCTTCAAGTAGATACACCTCCGCTAACCGAGGATATGGCCTGGCAGGGCACGGAGCATATGAAGCGGGCGTGCATCAACAGGCACAATGCGTTTACAAATATGGCCTTTCTGGACTGGTCGGTAAGAAAAGTCGGGATTAAAGAATTGTGGACGTTGAAGTGGCATCGCACTTATACAACGAGCGGCCCGTGGACTGTGGTCGGCGGCGTCCGGCCAAGCGATTGGCCGGAGTGGATGCGAAGATTCAAGGACTATTAAAATACTCATTGCAAAAATAGCTTTCTGTCGAACTTAAAAAGACGATACGGACTATTAACTAAGGGTAGTTTATTCTAAGGGAATGATGCCGTGAGCAAACGGAAGGCATTTACTCTAATAGAGCTTTTGGTGGTTATTGCCGTTATTGCAATTCTGATGTCGATACTAATGCCGGCTCTTCAGCGGGTAAAGAAGCAGGCAAAAATGAGCGCCTGCCTGATGAACCTTAGGCAATGGGGCCTTATGTTCAGTCTGTATTGCGATGATAACAATGGTTACTTTTTCAGCGGGCAATTCAATGGAACCTTTAGCGGTCAGGGTTCGGGCCTATTCTGGAGAAATTCTATGAGGCCCTATTCCAAAAATAAAAAAATGTGGCTTTGCCCGCAGGCGCTTAAGCCACAATCCAGCGGCGGCATCCCCTGGCAGAACTGGTCCAACGTGGCATGGGAAACCGGCGGTGATATCGGCAGCTATGGCCTTAACGGCTGGATACTCAACCCTCCGGCGGGAATAAACAGTGTCTGGGGCAGAAGCCCGGCTTCAGACCACTGGAGAACCTCCAACGTCAAGTATGCAAATACCATTCCGATATTTACAGGTAGTTGGTGGGTGGATTCCTGGCCAAGAGAGCGCGACCAGCCCCCAACAATAATAAGCGGCCCGCCGGATAGACCCAACACCAACGAAATGGAGCGTGTCTGCGTCAACCGACACGATGGCTTTGTGAACGGCACCTTTATGGATTGGTCCGCCAAAAGAATCGGCCTCAAGGAATTGTGGGCTCTCAAATGGCATCGAAGTTACAACACAAGAGGTCCGTGGACTCTGGCCGGCGGCGCCAAGCAAACCGATTGGCCGGAGTGGATAAGGCACTTTAAGGACTATTAACAGTAATTATCTGACAAAACCGAATAAACAAGTTCCGATTGTGACAACCTTTAAGATTAAGATAAAGCGCGGTCGGGTAAAGTAAAAAACAAACATTTTGAGGAGAACTGTTATGAGCAAACGAAGGGGTTTTACGCTGATTGAGCTTCTTGTTGTAATTGCCATTATTGCGATACTGATGGCGATACTGATGCCGACACTCAAGAGAGCCAAAGAGCAGGGCAAGCGTGCTGCGTGCCTGAACAGTATGAGGAGCTTGACGCTCAACTGGCTTATGTATGCCGATGAGAACGACGACAGGATTGTCAATGGTGAGGCCTGTGAGGGCAGCGATGGCCAGTGCCCTATGCCTACGGTTGCCCGGCATACAAACGAGATGTGGTGGACGGGCGATGACTGCGCAGGCGGCTATATGACAGGTGAACAATTGCCGCCTGAGACGCAGATAAGAGCCATCAGATTGGGGGCATTGTATCCATATTGCAAAACCGAAAAGATTTATCGCTGCCCGACCGGCATCCGCGGAGAGATGCGGACATACACAATCGTTGATTCTATGAACGGTATCCCCAGACAGGGAACCTATAGCGGCACCATTGGGGTGAGGGTGGGCAGAACAGTATTGTGGATAAAAAAGAAAAGTGAGATTTCTGTTCCCGGTCCCTCGTATAGAATAGTCTTTCTCGACGAAGGCAGGGTAACGCCTGATAGTTACGCCGTTCATTACGTCAATAACCGATGGTGGGACCCGCCCCATGTCCGGCACGGCGACGGCACAAATGTCACATACGCCGATGGCCGCGCCGATTACTGGAAATGGAAGGGCAAAAAAACATTAGAGACAGGCAAGATGATCAACCCATTACACCAGATGCAGCCAGAGACCGCAGATGAGTACGAGGACCTGCAGAGGATGCAAAAGGCCGTCTGGGGCAGATTGGGCTATTAGAACCGCTAACAAAATGTCATTGCGAGCGACTTGTCTGCCGTAGATTTAGCGAAGGCGGAAGCGAAGCAATCTCAATCGCGTATAAACGCCTGTTTTGTTAGACGTTCCTAATATAAATCCGCCGATGTTTGTGGCGGATAAATCGCGATTACAAAAAGTCAAACAACGGCAAACGATGCGTTCAGGAAGGTTCTTTATGCACAGCCGTAGGGGATTTACCCTGATTGAGCTTTTGGTTGTAATCGCCATTATCGCGATATTGATGGCCCTGTTGATGCCGGTCCTCAACAAGGCCAAGGAGCAGGGAAAGCGGGCGAGCTGTCTTAGCAATCTGAAGCAATTGACACTCGCATGGAATCTATACGCGGATGATAACGATAACAAGATTGTAAATGGCAACACAAGCACCGGCGGCGCCAACAAAGACGGCACATGCTGGGTGTATTGGCCCGGACACGGCGCCACAGAGCAGAAAAGAATCGACGAACTCAAAGCCGGATTGCTATTTCGATATTGCCCGAACGTAAAACTCTACCAGTGCCCAACCGGCCTTCGCGGAGAGGTCGTAACATACGCCATAGTTGACGCTATGAATGGCTATGACGCCATACCCGGAGCTCAAGGGCATATAATCAAGAACAGGATGCAGATTCGCAGACCCGCTGAAAGGATTGTTCTTCTTGATGAAGGTCGATTAAGCCCGGCAAGCTGGACTATTTGGTACGACCATGAGCAATGGTGGGACCAGATTACAGCAAGGCACGGTGACGGCACAAACGTCTCTTTTGCAGATGGGCGGAGTGAATATTGGAAATGGAAAGACCGTCGAACGATAGACATTGCCAAGATGGACTATGACTACTGGCAGCAGACCGGCCGTCTTGGTAATCTGGCTTCTTCGCCCGGGAATCCGGATTTGTATAGAGTGCAGCGGGCTGTGTGGGGGAAATTGGGCTATACGCCCTCTGAATGAAAGCATCCAAGCAAAACATCATCGTGAATGCACTGAGAAGGCAGGTTTGACTGGCCGAATATGTTACTGTCCCAATATCTATCAATGCCCTTTGGCAGTTATCAGTGCTGCTAAAAGGATATGTCTTAATTTGTCAATGCCGGCGCTATCGAGGTAATCTTCGGAAAAATCCAGCCGGAATCGCCCTTTGAAATTCTTGATTTGCTTTTTCAGCTCCTCCTTGCCTAAAGCCCCAATCGTTGTCGCCGCTTGCTCAAAATATTCTTTTGCAGCCATCGCCGTTGCTTCTTAAAATATCATACCGATAAGTTAAAGTCTCGGCATTAGTATCGTCAGCCAGGGTAAGCGACTGTCGCAGCAAGCGTTACTTTGTCGCTCGAATCCCAAAATCAACTTACTATGGGGGAAAATATTTTTTGTCATTTTGCTCTCCGTCTGATAACGTCAGGTTATGAAAACAGAACGTTTGAATTACTACCTGCCGCCTGAGCTGGTTGCGCAAAGACCCGTCCGCAATCGAAGCGAATCAAGACTGCTGGTTCTCCAACGGTCAAATTCAAGACTTACCGATAGTCAATTTAGCAGGATAGGAGAATTCCTGCGGCCCGGCGACTGCCTTGTGCTTAACGATACAAGAGTCCTGCCTGCGCGTTTTTTCGCCTGCCGACAGCATACAACAGGCAAAATCGAAGGTCTGTTTCTCGCTGAAGTTTCGCCAGGCGTGTGGGAAGTTATGCTAAAGGGGACCCACAAGATAAAGCAAGGCGAGCAGCTTTGTCTAAAGGACATATACAGCCAGGATTTTTGCAAGGCATCGCTTCTCGAAAAAAGACCTGATGGAGTCTGCCGGTTCTGCATAGATACCCGATTGAGCTGCGAAATCATTCTTAACGGGATAGGTTTCCCGCCCCTGCCCCCATACATCAAGCGGGATGACAACCTGCAAATCGCAGCGGTTGACAGGCGAAGGTATCAAACGGTTTATGCTCGCAAAGCTGGAGCCGTCGCTGCACCGACCGCCGGCCTGCATTTTACAAAAAACCTAATCAAACAGCTAAAGCAGACAGGTATCTGCTTTGCCTGCGTAACCCTCCACGTAGGGATGGGGACATTCAAACCGATAATCGCAGAAAATCTCCAGGACCACACAATGCACAAGGAGCAGTTTGAAATAACCGAAGAAAATGCCCGAATAATAAACCAGGCAAAAAAAGACGGCGGGCGAATAATCGCCGTCGGCACAACCTCTGTCCGAACACTCGAGACAATTGCAAAGGATTCAAAAGTCCAGCCAGCCAGAGGTGCGACCGAGCTTTTCATAATGCCCGGCTATAGATTTCAAGTCGTCGATGCAATAATAACAAATTTTCATTTGCCCAAATCCACGCTCCTTGCTTTGGTAGCGGCTTTTACCGGCTTGGAAAACATCCTCGCTGCATACAACCACGCCATTCAAGAACGATACCGTTTCTATTCTTACGGCGATGCAATGCTGATTCTTTGAAAACTGTTGTTTCTGCGGAAATGTCTTTCGTTTTGGAGTTTCTAACGTTTCATCTTACAGGATTCTTCGCGCCAGCGGAAGTTTCCTGATAATATTGCCGAGTGCAAAACAAAGCGGCACTGCGATAAACGAAACCACCGCGAATTTCAATAGAGGGGACAGCGTGACATTCCTTACCGATAGTGCAAGAAGAATTATGACCGGAGCGTGAATAATATAGGCCGTATAGGCGCTGTCGGACATTGCTTTTGCCAGTTTGCCCTGCCGGTTTAGCCCTTCGCGGAACACAACCACTAGACCTGCAATCATCGCCATTGCAAGAAATTGCTCCCAGAGCGAATATGCGAAGGATTGCCAATGAAGCCCACCTGCAAATGGCTGGATGTCTCCGTCGAGTCCGCCACCTGCCAAAAATAACAGAGGAAGCACCAATATCAGGACTATCGCAAAAATCAGCCACAGTTTTCCAATTTTGCTCGGAATACATGCAAGCCAGTTACGGCTATACGCAATAATTCCAACAAAGAACAAGCAAATGTATTGGGGGAAAAAAGGAAATTGCAGATTCAGCGGCTCAAAAGCCCATCCCACAGGAAGCCATATCCGCACAACAAAGCTAACCACACCCAAGGCAAGTGCAAATAGTGCAATTGTTTTATTACCGGGTGATTTTCCATTGCTCTGCGACGGCCTGGTGGCAGGTTTTGCCAACAGTCGCCAGAGAGCATAAATAAAGGCAAATATCAACAATGCCTCAACGAACCACAGCGGCCCTGTACCTATGTGGAACCCGCCGAAGTACTCAGCAAGAAGCGTCCAAGCCGAATCGTAGCGTTTGTAAATCGTCCTGAGCAGCACATAACCTATGAGCGGGTTAATGACACAGTCAAAAAACACCATCGGAATACCTAAACGCAACAACCGGTCTTTGAGAAACCGCCACCGCCCTTTGCGGTCGTAGGAAACAGGTGTGAAGTAGCCCGCTATCATAAAAAACAAGCCCATTGAGAAGGCCTGGATTATGGCGTTATGGAACGTCAACAAGGCAAACGTGAGTGCGTCAGGCCGGCCTTCTTTATAATACCACGAGCCGGCACCTCCATAAGTAACAGAAAGGTGCACCATAATTACCAGACAGATAAGCAGAATTCTCAGATTATCAATAAACAGTAATCGCTGTTTGTCCATTTCTTGTTCTCTATATGGGTTCAATGACTTGCAGTAACTATCTTATGTCTTTGGCTTCTTTATTGGCCATGGCAGGACGCCGCAGCGTTTTGCCCAATCTTCATACACAGCTTTCAGCTTTTCTACTTTTTGTGGATATTTGTCGGCTACATTGTTTAGCTCAGTGCGGTCATCTTGGAGGTCATAGAGTTCCCACGGCCGGCCGTGCACCCCGACAAGTTTCCAATTACCCTGCCGCACCGCCCGGTTGCCCTCGTGCTCCCAATACAAAATTTCGTGTCCCTGTCGTGTCCTACCCTCAAATATCTCAAGCAAGCTCTTTCCTTCCAGCGGGATAAGTTCGTGCCCATTGTGAGTTTTTGGATATTCAATGCCTGCGATATCGAGGCAGGTTGCCATAACGTCGATTATATGGCCCGGCTGGTCAGTTATAGACCCGCCTTTTTTGATTACCGCCGGCCAGCTGGCAATAAACGGCGTCGCAATGCCGCCCTCGTGAACCCAATGCTTGTAGCGTCTGAAGGGTGTGTTGCTGGCATTTGCCCACGAAAGCCCATAGCTCATAAACGAATCTACGCCGCCGGGCGGCAAGCCGTTCTTGCGATTATCAAAGCCAACAGGCCCTCCTTCTGCGCATCCGCCGTTGTCCGACAAAAACATAATTAGCGTATTTTCCTCCTCCTTTATTTCTTTGACCTTATCGAGGACTCTGCCGATACCGTAATCCATCCGCTCAATCTGTGCAGCATAGACGGCCATTTTCAAATCCATCAGCTCCTTATTTTTCTCCTCGGCCCAGGGCCAGGTGTCTGTGTCTCTTGGTGACATCTTCCATTTGCTGTTGATTAGCACCATCTTGGCCATTCGTTCGTAGCGCTCCTCGCGGAGCTTGTCCCAACCTTTCAGATACTTCCCCTTATATTTTGCGATGTCCTCAGGCAGGGCGTGAAGCGGCCAGTGCGGGGCCGTATATGCCAGATATAGAAAGAACGGCTCTCTATCCCGGCCATATTTGTCGATGAATTCAACCGCACTATTGCTGAAGGCATCCGTTAAGTAAAAGCCCTCTTTGGGCGGCGTATATGGCTTATCATTTATCGCCATTGTGCGCATCACGGTCGCCGCTTTGTCTTTTGTAATGTCAAAGTAGTTAGCTCCGCCGCTTATCAGCCCGAAGTACCTGTCAAACCCGCGGTCCACCGGCCAGTGCGGCCGCTGCTCGCCTACGTGCCATTTCCCGACCATTAAAGTGTTGTATCCTGCCGGCTTGAGCGCCTCCGCAATCGTGATGCACCGTTCATTTAAGAAACCGCGATAACCAGGATGCCCGCTATCTCCAACCATATGCCCCACTCCCGCCTGATGCGGATATAGACCGGTCAATAGCGACGCCCGTGTCGGGCAGCACCTGGCCGCATTATAAAACTGCGAGAACCGCACCCCTCCTGCCGCCAGCTTATCCAGATTTGGCGTATGGACTTCTCCGCCATAACAGCCGATGTCCGAATACCCCATATCATCCGCCATAATCAAAATGATATTTGGCCGGCTGCTCCTGGCTTTTCCCGTCCGCAAGTCACCCATACAACTGCTGCTCATCCAGCCCGCAGCCAATCCTGGGCCAACGAGCTTAATAAATTCACGTCGATTCATCGCTCCAGTCATAAAGCTGGCTCCTTATATATTAAAGTTTTCATTTGACCTGTTTTACCTGTCGTCATTACAGCCGCCAATCCTATCAAATCTCCTGTTTCAATTCAAAAAGTTGTTGAAAGCAACCAAATGCCGGGCCCACCCCTCATCGAAGGGCTTGCTCGTTATCCTCGGAATGTGTTTTTCCATCGTAATTCCAAAGATTTTGGTTTCTATTTTGACGCCGCAGGTGTGGTAGTGTATGATTTCTGCACCGCTTGACAAGAAATAATTTTGTGGAAATATATTGAGATGCGCGTGCCGGATGTCACTATAACAAAAAAACGCCGATAAGATAGAAAAAGAAAAAGTTAAACTAATCGGAGAGGCACTCCATGAATGTCAGCAAAATCGACAGAATCTTACAGATTTTAACCACGCTGCAGGCAGGTAAAGATTATGCCGTCAGCGACCTGTCGAAGATGTTTAACACAAGTCGGCGGACAATCTTCCGTGACCTCAAGGAGCTACAGGCGATTGGTGTGCCGTATCGCTACGATGCCCAGCGGCGAGGCTATACCGTAGGGCCTGGCTTTTTCCTGCCGCCTCTGGATTTGAATCTACAGGAGGCGCTCAGTCTGCTGCTGCTTGCTCATAAGGGAACTAATCATATTCAGTTGCCCTTTAAGAACTCGGCGCTTCTCGCCGCCCTGAAGATTGAAAATAACCTGCCTGCCCGAATCAGACAGTATTGCAACACGGCCTTGCGGAGTATTTCAGCCAAGGCCGGCGCTCAGGCGCTGACTAACATTCTTGACAAGGCATTCGCCCAATTGCAGGAAGCAATAGCCGGCAAACGCAAAGTAAATATAAGATACCATTCGCTCTTTGATGGTAAGGTTATTGATGTTGAGCTATGTCCTTACCATTTGTTCTATAACCAGCGAGCGTGGTATGTAGTGGGTCGCTCCGTCTTGCACGGCACTATCCGCACATTTAAGCTCAACCGTATAAAGGAGCTACTCGTTACCGACGAAAGTTTTGTGGGCGGCGAGAATTTTAATCTGTATGACTACTTAGGCAGGGCCTGGTCGATGATACCGGAAGGCCGACTCTATGACATCAAACTGCGTTTCTTGCCAAAGGTAGCTTGTAACGTCGCCGAGGTCCAGTGGCATAGCACGCAGAAGGTTGCTTTTGAAAGCGACGGCTCTGCCATCGTTGAATTTAGGGTGGATGGCCTTGGCGAAATAAGCTGGTGGATACTTGGCTACGGCGACCAGGTTCAGGTCCTTGCCCCCAAAGCCCTGCGTGATAGAATTACCGAAGTCGCAAAAAATATGATTAAACTCAGCGAAAGAGCTTAATTGGGAGCAGAGCCAGCCATTAAAACTTCCGCTCTCTGCCTTGCAATTCACGATGACCGCAGGTATGCTAATCTATCAGTATTTTGTGCACCAGCTTCAGGCCGATAGCGCATCTCAGGTAAGTGCCAACGTAGCTCAACGGCAGAGCTCTGGTTTTGTAAACCAGGGGTTGTCGGTTCGAATCCGACCGTTGGCTTTCGATTCTAAAATTAACTGCACCGGACAGACAACAGGATAGCTTCAAACAAAAAGGCCGGTTTATAATAAACCGGCCTTTCACTTTCTACCAAAACAGAAAAACAGGCAGTTTTAGAATTTGTACTTCATACTCAAAGCCGCCCAGGTCTCATCTTTATCGTCATTGACCGACCTATCCATCGTTACCTGATGATAAACAGCGGGAGTGAAAGTCAGATTCTTTGCAAGGTCAACATCCGTCGAGACGCCAAAAACCGCATTCGACCAGTCCTGGTCAACGTTCTGGCCGGCAGGCCCAACACCATCATTAAATACCACCTCTGAGTGCAGCTTTATTACTCTCGGCTGGTTTGTAATGGGACAGGTCACCTCAAGCCCGTAATCAAGCATAAAGATATGTGCAAACCCCGAAGGAGTTCCGCTGCTCGGCATCCCTGTTGACAGGTCCACCGTTTTTGAAACCAGAGAATCGCTGCTCGACGGCCACAGCTTGACAAGAGCGTAAGCAGGGACTAATCCCTTGACCGGCAAAATTTTCGGCCAGGCCAGAACCATCTGTAGCTCCTGCAGGTCGGCCCACTCATTTGGGATATTCGGATAGTTATAATAGACCCAGCCAAACCGATACATAGTGGCATAGGGCTGGTCGGCACAGAGCATGTTCTGGTAATACAATGTGTAGTCCCATCGTTCGGAATTTTCGAACCCGCTCGAATTAGCTCTATGGCCCATCATACTGACGCCGAAACCCGTGCCGAACAAATCGAGGTCAATAGATGGCTGGAATGCGCTCTTGTCATTATAGACGTCGAAGCCGCGCCAGACATACTTACTTTGATATGTCAAGTCAATCACTCCGTGCAGCTCACCAGTCTTTTCCTGTGCCGCAACGGTTGCCGTCACAAACAAAACGGCAGTCAGTAATACTACTTTTTTCATTTCAATTTCTCCTTAAAAAATATCTCTTATTGCAATACCTTATACAATCCTTTATATCCATAACCCCCAAAAACAGTCCTACCATTTGCCGGTCTTCCTCATTGCTGCTTTTGGCAGCTTTTCAAGCTCGGCGGTATGTTTTCTTATCTCCTCATCCGGCAGAGCATAATCCGTCAGCTTACCTGAGAGGTATGCGTCATATCCGGAGAGGTCCATAAGGCCGTGTCCGCTGTAATTGAACAGGATTACCTTCTCTTTGCCCTCTTCTTTGGCTGCTATCGCTTCGTCAATGACAGCGGCGATTGCGTGACTGGTTTCGGGCGCGGTAATTGCACCTTCTGTCCTGGCCCAGGTCATAGCGGATTCATAGCATTTTGTCTGATGATAGGCCTTCGGCTCAAAAAGCCCCTCTACGATGCACTGGCATACCAAAGGCGCCATACCGTGGTAACGCAGGCCCCCGGCGTGTATTGGCGCCGGGATGAAGGCGTGCCCGAGTGTGTACATCGCCAGAAGCGGCGTCATACAGGCAGTGTCGCCGAAGTCATAACGGAATGGCCCGCGTGTCATCGAGGGACAGGCGGCTGGCTCTATCGGCATAATCTTTATGTTCGCACCGGCAATCTTGTCGGCTGTGAACGGGAATGCTAAACCCGCAAAGTTGCTGCCACCGCCGGCACAGCCAATTACGACATCGGGCAGTTTCTCGCCGGCTATTTTCAACTGCTTCTTTGCCTCCAGCCCGATTATTGTCTGATGCAGCAGCACGTGATTTAACACGCTTCCTAAGGAGTAACGGGTCTTGCCTGTCTTATCGGTTACCGCTGCCTCGATGGCTTCGCTGATAGCTATTCCTAAGCTGCCGGGTGTGTTAGGGTCTTGTTCGAGGACTTTTCTGCCGGCATTGGTTTCTTTGCTCGGGCTGGCAACACAATTCGCGCCCCACACGCCCATCATCATCTTGCGGAAGGGCTTCTGGTCGAAACTAATCCTGACCATAAAGACCTTACATTCAAGTCCAAGCAGGCAGCACGCAAACGCCAGCGCGCTGCCCCATTGGCCGGCGCCGGTCTCGGTTGCCAGACGCTTGATGCCGAATTGCTTGTTATACCAGGCCTGCGGGACGGCGGTATTGGGCTTGTGACTTCCGGGGGGACTTAGACTTTCATCTTTGTAATAAATTCGTGCCGGTGTCTTCAAGTGCTTCTCAAGGGCCAATGCCCTTTTCAAAGGCGAAGGCCGCCAGCGGTAAAGGATATTTAGCACTTCGTCCGGGATGTCTATCCACCGCTGCGTGCTGACCTCCTGCTCTATTAGATTCATTGGAAAGACCGGTGCGAGCATTTCGGGGCCTATGGGTTTGCCGTCAGGAGTAACCGGCGGAAGCAGCGGCGTAGGCAAATCCGCTGCAAGGTTATACCACTGGCGAGGAACGTCACTTTCTTTTAGTAATATTTTCTGTTCCATCTCTTCATTCTCCAATTAGGTTCAGCTTGCAATAAAAATATCCAAAGATAGATACTATTTAAGATATAACACGGTGCCTGTCAAACAAATTTACCAGCAATATTTCCATCAATTTTATCGGCCTCATTTGAGGAAAATCATCACTTTTTTTATTGGAAGCCCGTGGTACGAATCGCAGGAGCGATTGCAACTTAGAAAACTATTGCCGCATAGCCGACACTATCGTAGCTTATCGTGCCCATTTTTCGCAGCATTATTTCGTTACTGTTGGTGTGGGTAAGCAAAATCCCTTCGGTTTTGCCAAATTTTTGCTCAGGAAGTACGGCTTTGTACTCTTCCCACGCACGCCTGTCCCGAGCGTGAGAGGTTCATCTCGACTGATCACTCCGCCAGCGTGCGCCTGCCTTGCTCCACTGTCGCCGCATCGAGAGGGATGTT
>CAZKOQ010000035.1:0-16030 GCA_964554425.1 uncultured Pirellulales bacterium
TGTTTTCAGCACAATATTCTCTAAAAAATCTCATCCGGTCGGTATTACTGAGGTTACCCTTATGCACCATATTAACTTGCACGAGATTTTTGACCCGAAGTTCAAAGGGCAATCTATCAAATTTTTTCGTTCGCTCATTGTCGAGAAAGAAGAACCGCCAATAGTTTCCCTCTCGCCGGGCCAATACATTACCTAATCGCAGGTCGCCGTGAAAAACACCTTTAGCGTGCATCCTGCCTACGGTTCGTCCGAACGTTCGTATTGACTGTCGCCAGCTTCGCAAATGCTCCTTATCCAAAATTCCACTGTTTTCGAGAATAAACTCATAGATTGTTTTTGAGTTTTCAACCGCAAAAGTTGCTAAAAAGCTTTTTCTATGAAAAAAGCCGTCCCTGCATTCACCCATCGCAACGACTTCGGGTATATCAAAACCATTTTTGGCTAACATCAGCGTTGCTTCAAAAGTCCGTCTGGCCCTGCTTCTGTGAAAAATAGATTTGATAAAACGTAATGTAGGCACACAGAGATATTGCTTAAGATAAATTTCTCTCTCAGCGCCATCAATGCTAACGTTGAATTTATAAATGCGTGTGGACTCCGAAGAAGGGAATGTATTCAACAAATAACGCTCTCGCAGTTTTTCTTCGCCGGCTAATAAGCTCTGCGCAAAGTTACTATTTGAAAGTTGCTTGTGAATGTAAAAAGTGCAGTTATTCTGTTGTATTTTTTCAAAATCGCTATCCAAAATTTAGCGTCCCAGAATAATTATCCCTAATTGATGGGCAAGATTTATTGTTTCCGGCTTGTCGATAATTATGGTTTTGCCTGCCTCTACAACAAGACACTTACCGCCATTTTCAGCTAAGCTCCTGATAGTATCAGGCCCCACACACGGCACATCAAATCGCATATCCTGGCCTGGTTTGGATGCCTTGAGCAATATCCAGCCCTGCGACTTACACAACCGGCCTGCTCGTATAATCATTGCCGCCGTGCCCTCTATTGCCTCGACGGCGATTATTTCCCTATCCTTGACGGCGATTGCCTGGCCTATGCCAAGCTCAGCGAGCTTTTTAACCATTTGCCAGCCGAATTCAATATCGCCTTGACAGGATTGTCGTGGCGGCTTGTCTGTCAATAAGCCCTCACTCGCCAGATGCTCCTTGCAATACATTGTCGAATTCTCCAAAATTATCCCGGCGCTGGCCAGCTCATCTGCTATGGCACACAATACTGAATGTGAAAGCATATCCTTGTTGCGCAGCCGCCAATAATATATCCTGAACACGCGCCAGTCGGGGAGATACCGCAGGATTCGCCAGGGCGTAAAAATCCTGGCTTTGACAACTCTCCCGACCATAATCGTTCTGCTTACACCGTGTTTTCTCAGTTTACGTATCCAGGAGCCGGGCCGTGCCAGAGGAACCCAGTAAAACGCATCAACCTCATCGGCAAGTGCGCTCTGAGCATTATCCTGCAGACCCACACAAATGACTCTTAGTCCTGCTTTTCTGGCGCCGGCAGCAACGAGAAAAGGCAGCCGACCTTCTCCTGCAATCAGGCCAAGCACGTCTGAGGTATTGGTGGTTGGATTCGGCATTGTGACATCCGCTAAACCCAAAAACGCTTAAGTGAACAAGTGGTTACTCTACGGATGGCTTTTTAGAATCCGATTCTGCACGTGGGATAAGCCGTTCGATTTGGGCCTGGATGGTCCGAATATTCTGGCGTATCTCGGGTAAATACTGTATCATTCCATAAGCACGTTTACCCTGACTTACTTCGATAGCAGGAGCACCTAATATTGTCTGCCCATCCGGAACGTCGTTAATAACACCGGCCTGGGCTGCAATCGTAACGTTATTTCCAATATTGATATGCCCCACGATGCCGACCTGACCGCCGACTATACAGTGGTGCCCAAGGGTTGTAGAGCCGGCAATTCCTACCTGAGCTACAAGCAGGCAATGCGGACCAATTCGCGTGCCGTGGCCTATCGTAACCAGGTCGCCCAATTTGCTGCCTTGCCCTATCACAGTGTCGCCGAGCGTGCCGCGCTCAATTGCACAGCAGGTGCCTATCTCGACATCATCCTCGATAATCACGCACCCAATCTGTGGTATCTTATGATGGAGACCGTTGTGGCTGGCATAGCCAAAGCCGTCTTCACCAATGGCTGAGTTTGCGTTCACAATGACGCGATTGCCTATTTTGCACCCATCATAAATGGTAACATTGGGATATATTATAGAGTCGTTGCCTATCTGAACGCCCGCTCCTATATGGACGCAGGGGTAGATTACGCAGCCATCACCGATTCTGGCATCATCGCAGACCGTTACGAAATCGTGGATATGGCAGTCGGCTCCAATCTTGGCGCTATCTGCAATCGAGGCGTGCTGGCTGATTCCAACCTTCTTATGCTTGCGGTGGCCGTGCAGCAGCACCATAATCTGCATAAAAGCGTAATAGGGGTCATCGGCTATCAACAGGGGCACGGATGCACTGGTTGTCTCTTTTCCCACAATTACCGCGCTTGCTTTTGTCCCCCTGAGCTGCTTTTCGTATTTGCGGTTACTCAAAAAGCTAATATCTCCCTCCCCTGCTCTTCCAAGTGTGGCGGCGGATTTAATAACAATACCGGGGTCGCCGCAAACCCTTCCCCCTACATATTCGGCTAATTCGCCTAAAGTCCGACCTTCCATATAAGCGCCTCTAACAACTACTTCAAAATCTTTTATACAGGGCTAAACCCCGCTCTTGCTTCGCAAGAAGCTGCGGGGGTGCATTAGTGCCCACTAAACAGGTCATTATAGCAGGGTAGCAGCCGAGAGGTCAACTGCCCTATCTTGGTGAAAAGCGACTTTTTATGGCAGCGGCGATGTTACAGGTTCACGAGAATATTGACGGTGGGTTCGCTATTCGGCAGAACTTACTTGCGACTACTGCGCGTTTTAAGCTACTTACCGTTAGAAAAATCAACACTGCGCCGTGAAAACTTCCAGAAGCTCCTTCTGCAAGGTCGGCGAAGGCCTTTCAACAAAAGAAGCGGAGCCATCCGTAAGAACGCTCACGGCCGGTCCAAGGGGTTTATAAACAGCCGGGTCGGTGGGGCCGAAGACGGCCAATGTTTTGATACCTAAGCCAGCGGCCAGATGTGTGATGCCGCTGTCATTGCCGATGAAGCCATCTGCACAACTCAGAAGCCCCAATACCTCGGTCAATGAAAGGTCAGTCAGATATTTTGCAATACCCTTTATACTCTTAATCGTTGCTTCACTGAATCTATCAAGCTCCGCCGGCCCAAGCAAGAACACTACCTGGATGCCTTGTGAAATAAGCTGGCTGGCTATTGCCAGAAAATTGTCGATGTGCCAGCATTTCTTTGCTCCCCCGCTGCCGGGCTGAATGACGACAACTTTCTCCGAAGGGGCGATGCCCGCTTCGCCGAGCATTTCTCTGCCTACCTTTATATCTGCCTTAGTGGGCGCTATTAGATGCTCTTTGGGCTTGGCGGAAGGTGGCTGTAAAAGCAAGCCGCTCTGGCTGACAAATTGGAGCGTGTAAAAGTCTGTTATGTGATTAGAGAAATCCTGTGGTGCTTTTGTCGAAAGGGTAATGACCTCGGCACTATGGCTGCAATTAGCGGTGAAAATCAGATTCTGCTCGAAGTTGCTCTCGGGCTCGCCAAGAAAGGTCACAATCCAGGAATAATCGGCGAAGGCATTTATCAAGGAGTCGCCATCCGCCAGGTCGAACTTTTTGGTTTCGACAAACAAACGATGCATTTCCAGCAAATCTATCGACCGGATACCGTCAACACAAGTTCTGCCTGGCAAAAAGCCGATGTATTCGGTGTGGCCGAGAATGTCAATGGCGCCTAAGCCGAGGCATTCCTTCATAAAACCAACAAGGGGCAATGTCAATATGCAATCGCCGATTGCACCGGGCTGCACTATTACCGCTCTATGTGCCTGCCTTGCTGCCTGGGCGCTTTTTTCTCTAAGCAGACTCAAAATATCATCTTTGCTCCGCATAATCATAACAGTCGGTCGCCTTGCTCGTGTATATTCGGATGTTGTGATGCTCGACGATGCATTACCTCTATTTTCTAATACCGATAATATGGTTGAGCTTGTGGCATATATGCCGCAAGTGCACTTATGTGTATCTACTATAATATTAGTCGAATGCGTTGTCAATCCAAGCGCCGCCTGCAACACGGCAATCTTCCCCTTCCTGAATGTAAAAGACAGCGAGCTGGCCTGGTGTTATTGCAGAAACCGGTCTATCAAATTCAACTATAATATTGTCCGCCTGCGGGGTAACCGCCGCAGGAGCTCCTTTATCATTGTAGCGAATTTTTACGCGTGCCCGGAAAGGTGAAAATGGCTCATCAATAAGCCAGTTCACACCCGTCGCCAATAGTTTTCTGTGCATAACCTCCTCCCTCGGGCCGAGCGTTACCGTGTTGGTTTTAGCATCAATTTTGACAACATAATATGGCTTTCCCATTGCAACGCGCAGTCCTCGCCGCTGGCCGATAGTGAATTTGTGCACTCCGTTATGCTTGCCAAGAACTCTACCGCTGCTATCCACAATGTCGCCCTCTTTTACAAATTCCGGGCAGCGATGCTCAAGCGTGCCCACATAATCATCGTTTGGTATAAAACATATCTCCTGTGATTCCGCTTTGAGCTCGGTGCCAAGTCCAAACTCTCCTGCCATTTTCCGCGTCTGGTCCTTTGTATAGTTCCCCAATGGTAAAACTATGTGAGGCAGCACATCTCTATCTATCATTGACAAAGCATAAGACTGGTCTTTTTTGAAATCGGCGCCAGCATATAATCCGGCCTGCCCACTGCGTTCAAAAACTCTGGCATAATGTCCGGTGGCAAAAAGCTGAGCTCCGTTAGTTTTTGCGAAGTCCCACAATTTGCCGAACTTGATGTTTCTATTGCAAACAACACAGGGATTTGGGGTCCGACCTTTTTTGTATTCACTACAAAAATATGCGAGAATTTGCTCAAAATCGCTCCGCAGGTCCAGCACATAAAGCTCTATACCCAATTTTTCGGCAACGTTTTGAGTATCTGCTTGTGTGTGCAGCCCCCTGTCGCTGGTAATCATAAACACGCCGACACAATCGAAACCTGCCTGAAGCAGCAAAGCGGCTGCTGTCGAGCTATCCACACCGCCGCTAAGGGCCACGAAAACCTTTTTCTTTTCGCCGGTCATTTTGTTGATGGCAGGTTTGGGCAATGCCAGTCTGAGCAATCAATCCTGAGTCTGCTGACCTCTGATAGACATGAAGGATTTCAAAATAAAGGCGCCGAGAACCAGCGCTACTATTATCAACGCTACTAAAAGTAAGAATCGATGCCTTTCTGTCCAGGGCAGGGATTTTTCAGCGGCTTCCCTAAATAGTGGATTGTCAACGATACCGCCCGTCTTAGCCGTTCTTGTCTTAATCTCTAACGGGTTATTGAGCTGGTACTTAAGGTCGTATCGAGGGGCAGATAACGATGCAGAACCAACGTAAAGCGTAAGCTCTGCACCATAATCAGAAGGAAAAATAATCTCGTCTGCTATCAGTTTTGCAGAAGAGCTTTTTATCAGTATCGGTTCATCGTCATAATTGCTGATTGTAATCCTGACGTATTTTGGGATTTTTGTGCCTGAAGGTAATTGTATCACCAGCTTCTCGTGTTTTTGCCCGCTCGGGTCGGTGTATCGATAAATCGTATCGCCGACCAATCTTTGCCACGGCACTTCGACCTCCGTGACCCTTTGCCTGCCGTCTTCGCTGGCAAGTTCCACCTTACGTTTGGCTTCGTCTCGACCCTCGAGCGTAATATATCTATAGAACGATTCGGTCGGCACATCCAGCTCAATTTCGGTTATGGGCAAATAGCGAAATGCAAGGTCGTATGTATAGATACTTGACCTGCTCTTTTCATCTTCGGATTGCTCCACAGCCGCCATACCTACAGTCTGACGTTTTGCGAGCTCTCTGATAATCTTGAAGGATTTTACTTCCTGTATGAGGGGGCTTGTTTTTTCCTCCGGCATCGGCCAGATTGTAATCCGCAAATACTGGTAATCGTTTGTCGGCAAATCAATCTGCCCAAAATGCCTGTCAGGACCAACGGCAAAGACATACGCACGGTTGACCAGCGTAAAAAACTCGGCGTTGTCGTTAGAACCTTCGACCCTTACAGCCCGCCTGAAATTGGCGCCCTGCGTAACAACCTCGATAGAATTCTTTATTACTCTCTGGCCAAAATCCAGCGTAACCAGAGCTGCATTTTCTGCGTTTGTTGAGCGGTTTATCAGCGAAGGGTGATGCTGCTGGCGTTCTACCGTATCCTTTGGCCTGGCGATGACATACGGCACCTGCTTACTCTGGTCAGCCATAAGCCGAATGTCCCCCAAATCCGGCCTGGCTACATTATAAATCTCGGGAGCAAGGAATAGACCACAGTATTCGTCGGCTCCACTATCGACAGTTACTTTGGCGCAATACTTCCAACCTGCCGGGTCGAATGGAGCTCCGCTCGCTGTTGCGAGAAAGCACGCACATATAACGAAAATTACTAACTTTCTCATCCTAAATCTCCTGCTTATTTGATTTCACTTTTGTCTGTCAACATCGTCTCGAAAAAGCCCCGTTTTTTGAGGAATTGATAAAGGTAGGACACCGCCAACAGAGTAACGCCCGTAGCTGCGAACGCTGTAATTCGATAGACACTCTTGACGGCAATGGTATCGAGGACAAAGACTTTAACCAATATCAATGCGAATAAGCCGAGAGCGACGTAACGCAGGACTTTGTTACTTCGCCAGAAGCCGATAGTCATAAGAACAGCCCCATATATAGCCCACATTACCGATATATACATCTGGGCCAGAAATCTCCAGTTAGCCAGGGGCTGAGCGAATCGGTTGCGGCAATACCAGTAAAGAAAGATTTCCTCCGTCAGCAATATCCACAGCACAAATATGCCGGCCAGCTCGAACATTGCCGCCAAATCGCGGTTGAAATTTTCTTCTGCTACACTTTTCAAAAAATAAGCACCCGCAAATAGAGCTGCTACAAAGATTACCGCAAACCAGAAGCCCGTGTTTGTGAAAATTGTAAAGCTCTCCCTGCAAACCTCAGGAAATCTTACCAGGGTAAAAACAGACCCCACAGCAGCCAGGATGGTCGCCACAATCGTTGTCAGGATTCCTTTCGGGGAAATCGGCCTGATTAAAAACAGCAGTGGAACCGCCGCAAGAATTAGAATCATCCCCTTAATGAAGTTGGCCCGTCCGACGGCAGTTTGGGTTACATTATAATCACAGTGCCACCACCATTCCATTGTTGCCGCAGCCATTAGTGTCAATATCGTTGCCGCATAAAGAATCTCGGCGATTAACGCCCGCAAGTTTTCTGCCAGGGCGGTGCTCTTTCTATATATGATATGACAAACCAGGATGGCTGCCACCACAAAACACCAGGAGCCAAAAGCAGGGTTGAATACTAACTGGAACGCTCCTGTGTGCATCGGCAATTGCTCTATGAGCTTACATAAGCTCAAAACAAGTGCAGCCCCGCCTCCAATCTGTATCAAGTCGCTGCGGTATCTCAGTCCAATCACTATCAATATTATACCTTCGACCGCCCAGGCCATCGCAACGGCATACATTTTTAGATAAAGCGGCACCGCAATCGTCACAAAAAACAGCCCGATGACGAGTAATAAAAGTCGAAGGATTACGTCCTCTTTATATCGTTTATTCACAATCGCCATTATGGCCAGATGTGACAGACACAACCCAAGGGCACAGAAGGCAAGTGCGGCACGGTATCTATCGAAGAGAATGCGCCAGAGATAACAAAACACAACCGCCGCATTGGCTAAAATAAGCAGAACATCTTCATTTTGCGCCTTAATTTTCTTTACCAATTCATAAAGTATCGGCAGCACCAAATAAACTACAAAGAACACGCCGAGCCACGTTAAGGCGATGGGCATTTGTTCTGGCATCCCCTCGGCTGTTCTAACCGTCGGTGCATAAAATTTTTCGAACCACAGTGCGTAAAGCACAAATGTCCCTGCAAAAGCAAGGAAATTCACCGCGCGCCATTTTCGATAGTATGCGCACAGTATTGCGCCAACGCCTAACACAGAAAGATAACAGAATAAAGGTATCGGCCGATTTTCCCCTGTTGTAACTATTACCGGTGTCAAGAAGCCGCCGAGCAGCGACAAGAACGCGACTACAATTTCATTCACAGCCACTGCATAAAACATTGCCGCCACCGTAACAAGAATGGCAAGGACAAAAGCTGCTGCCGGACCAACCAGCGCATAGAATCGATAAGACGAAAAAACTGCTGCATACAATATCGCAAAACCTAATGCCGTTACACCCTTGGCAACGATTTCGTAACCGCGTCTGCGTGTTACCTCGCCGAGCGCCAGAGCAATAAGTCCTGCTATAACAGCGATAACTACTCTGCCCAAAGGACCTATCAGGTTGTTGTCATACGCATACTTTAAGAAGAATCCTACCGCCACAATTGTCGTGATGACGCCTGCAATAAGAACCCACCGCGTTCCAATTCGCTGCTCAAGGACGCCTACCTTACCTTCGGGAATTTTCTTTTCTTTTTCTATGGTAGGTTTCAGAGGTATTGTGACGGTCTCTTTGGCAATCTTTGGCGGCTCCGGAGCTTTAGGGGCCTTAATTGGCACTGGCGGGGGCTTCAGTATCTGCGTCACCTCAATCTTTGCCGCCAGCGGCCTTACAGGTTCTCTTTCCTCCTTTACCCTCGTTACCTCTGCCAATCGCTCATAGGACATTTGTCTTACTTTATTGAGTGCAACGATGGCTATAATTAAGGCAATGGGCCCAGATAAAATACACACAACAGCCAGCAAAATTAAAAGGACAAAAAAAGATTCCATTTGCTCTGCTCCTTAACGACCTACGTTCTTTAAGTTTTTTGCAAGTTATAACCGAGTTTGTGAGGACTCGGACTAATCCTGCGGATAAATTATGATTCGGTCGTGGATGATTGTTACAAGGTCGCTTTTGCCGTC
Organism: uncultured Pirellulales bacterium; assembly: GCA_964554425.1. Classification (GTDB taxonomy): domain Bacteria; phylum Planctomycetota; class Phycisphaerae; order Sedimentisphaerales; family Anaerobacaceae; genus CAYWXK01. The sequence goes on from CAZKOQ010000035.1 coordinate 9,093, forward strand.
GCCTGTAACGTCTGCGACAGCCATCTCTCGCGGCTCAACACCGGACCTGCCGGCACTTTTCTCCCCGCGGTAGCTTTTCTCTTCAAATATCTTGAAACGCATTGCCGGAATGGGTTTGTTATTAGAGTCGAGCGTCAGTATCTCAATATGATTGCGTTTGTATTCTACCATAGTGATGTCGGCCTGCCCATCGGAATTTATATCGCCTGCGATGAGGTTGCCGTATGTGCCGTCCTTTATCAGCGTTTCATAGCTGAATTGCTTTTCCAGGTATCGGTGTGCCTCGCTCTCAGTGGGCGGCGTAATAAGGGCGAACTTCTCACCGTCAAACAAAAGGACACTTTTGGCATCCCCGCCTGTTAGCGGCGCAAAGAGCATCTTCAGACGAGCAGCGGCATTCCATTTGCCGACATCCAATTGTCTCTCGAAGCGATAGGTTTTGTCCTCGCCGCTTTTGAGTATCTGAAGCTGGCCCTTCTGACCGTCCAATAGAAGGATAGCAGGCCTGCTTGCCGAATCTGAACCGTCGATGTCAAAGGCGGCAACAGCAGATATTTGGTTCTCTGTGCTCTTGGCATTATACTGGTCAACAATAGTCCAGCTTCCTGAATCGGAAAAAACCAGGCTCCGTGCGAAGTTTTTCTCTGCGACAAGTAATTCTCTACCTTCCTTGCCGTCCACATCGGCGACGGCAATCGAGCGCAAGCTCGCATCCTTAATTAAACTTGCCTGCGCTTTCGGGGACTCTATTATTTCAAATTCTCTTTTTCGCACCTGGCGAACGAATATTGGAAGCTCGTAACTGACAAATACCAGGACATCCTGCAAACCATCCTGATCGACGTCAAGGACTTTCAGCCCGTCCGGATTGGAGGCGAGCTTCTTGAGCTCTAATCCAGGTTCGTTCTCGCTGCTCTTTTGGGTAGTTTTGGATGTTTTACTTTTGCCTTTAGTCGAAGCGGTCTGGCTCTTATTTGACGCGGCCAGATTATAAATTGTTCTGAGGTTTCTGATGTCGTTGGCATCTTTGGATATATAAACGCAGTCGGTGCTGCCGTCGCTATCGACATCAGCAAGCTCCATCGCCAATGGCTCGCCCGTAATGTCGATGGGCTTGGGGAAGGATAATCTGTCGTCTGCGAATTCACTCAAGCCGATGACTTTTTCCTTGATGCTCAAAACAGCGACCATGGTTTTAGTGTTACGACCGGAGCCAATATCAGCGGTGCATAAGTTTGTAATATCGGTAAAGGCAGGAAATTTCACCGGCTCGGCCAGTCCAATCCCCGTCACTTGTTTATAAAGAATAAGCTCTGCTGCCCCAGGATCACTAACCACGACATCAAATAGGCCGTCTCCGTCCAAATCTACAACAACAAGGTCTCGCTTTGTGCTTCCCTCGCCGGAGGTGAGAGGATAAAAACGGACAGGCCAATCGGCGTCCTTGCTTTTCTCAGCGGCGAGCTTATAACAAATCAAGCGCCCGCTGCCTGCATCAACGCTCAATATTTCGTCACCGGCTTGCCTATCAAGATTGTGCAGCTCAAATGTGAACGGCTTTTCGACAGCAAATTGCACTTGCGGCCCAAACTGTCCGGTCTTGAGACCGAAACGCACAAACAACGGCTTCTCGGCGTCACTTGTTACAAGTATCAGGTCATTTATGCCGTCTCCGTTGAGATCTCCTACCTCAAGACCCAGCAATTGCGCGCCGGCAGGATACTTAACCGGTTCCGAAAGCGAGCCGGCCTTTTGGATGAGAATATAAATGCAATCGCGGCCTGCAAGAGCCAAATCAGCCGAACCATCATTATTCAAATCTGCACAGACAAGTGCTCTGGATGTTAATATGCCATCGTCGATATTTATCTTCTTTGTCGTCCGCCAGTTAAGCGACTTTGGCCTGCCTGCCTCAGTGTCGCCTGCCTTTTGCAATAATATATAAAGACCCCGCGGCTCACCATAAAACGCGAGGTCTATCATCCCGTCAGAATCCAGGTCGCCGCAAGCCAGACTATAAACCTTTTGGGAAAGCGCTAAGCTCTGTTTCTCGAAACGGGTGGGCGTATTGATTGCATTTATATCCACATCATTAGGGTCAACGGCCACAGCCGCTTCGCTTGGCCCAACGGATTCTTTTTGGAGAAGCAGCTCTATCTTGGATTTCAGGTTATTGACCACGGCGATATCGTTTCTGCCGTCGCCGTTAAAGTCGGCGATTCGCAAGTCTTTTATTCCCCAGTCAAGTTTAATTATCTCCATTTCGCCAAATCCATAGTATGCCGATATATCGTTGATGTCGCTGGGCCGGCCCCTCACATCGCCTAAACTTGCGATTATAAAAGCAACCATAACTATAGTTTTGCTTGTGCGCACAATAAAATCTCCACTAATGTCTATAGAGTTAATCCGCCGGATATTTGGCGGGTTTATTCGCATAAACAATATACGCAGCCAGAGCGGAAACTTCAATAGTTTTGTTGCAACTACATTATCTTTTTGCGGTCAGTTACTTCGAATCCGAATGGCAATGTCATCGACATACTGCGGCGAATGCAAGGTGCGAGCGCCGCCAGCGTGCTCAAAAGCTTCTTGTTTATCTACCTTTCCTGTCTTGGTATTTATCCACTGTGCATTATAATTCCCTGCAGGCAGCTCTACTTGTAGGGAGGTCTCGCTGCCGCCATTGACATAGATAGCATAGGCCCGGTTTGCTTCAGCGAGGGCACGTGCTGTCGCCTTTTCCGGTATCCCGCCTTTAATAACCGAGCTGTCCGGCTTCATTCGTATAAAATCAAAGCCGTTCATAAAATCCTTGAGGATTTCCAACTGTTTCCGGAATACAAAGCCCCCACCGCCTGGGGCATTTATGTCTGCGATTCCGTCCTCGCAGCCGACTGTGAATGAATAGTCAAGGTTGTCATATACACTCCCGCCGGCAATAATGAAATCCCAACCCTCAAGCCGGTAGGGCTTGGGGTCACTGCCGGCAAAACCCGTTTCATCGTCACTAAGCACTTTGTTCAGTCCATAATTATCAGCCACGGTTTGGGGCGGCTTGGCATAATGAAAATTGAAAATCGAGACGTTCGGATTAGGATTTGTTACCTTTTGTCCCTTGTTGGCGATGTTCTGCGCAATCAGATGTTTTACTTTGAGACTCGTTTCGGCTTTGACAATAGTTTCGGCGATGCGATATTGCCATTCAAGCGTTACGCCGCCAAAGTATGGCTCGTTGCAGATTTCATAACAGAGGTTGTCGAAGTCCTTTAGCTGCTCAACTATTTTTCGCACCATTGCCTCCTGTATAGCCAGCAAGCCGGGGTGTTTAAGTGTATAAACCTCTTCACGTTTGACATTGCCGATGCCGTTTATATTATTGGCAGCATTCATCGGGCTGAGCTTCCACATAGACTCTTCGTAGAATGGGCAGAAAAGCACAAGCTCTACCACAACGCCACACCTTCCTGCTTCGCCGACAAAATCGCGCAGACGCTCAAAGTAGGCACTATCCCATTTAGTGAGGTCAAGTTTGTTGCCGCCGTTAGCGTAGCCGGGGACGTCGCTGCGGGCCCACGGGCATATTAGCTTGTCCTTTGCCGGCGCCAACGTATTATTCTGAATTTTGAACGCCCCTACCGGCTCACAATACGCCCCGCTGAACGTTCTTGTAAGATTAAACCTGTGTGACTGGAGCGTCTTAAGATATTTTCTGTAATTGAAAGCGCTGTTTAGCACCGCTCCATAGTGCTCGCCTGAGGTTATCAAAATTGTCGGCTTGCCTCGCCATAAAAAATAATGCGGATTGTCGGGATGTAATTGAATTGGTTGTGCCGCATCCGCATAAGCACTGCAAGTTATTCCCAACAACACTGCATAAGCGAATCCCACCACCAAGCAATTTGTCTTTACTCTGAACAACTGTGTTTTGGTTACTTCTTCAAACATATCCATATTCCTCCAGAACTCTCACAAACCAAAATAACTGTTCGGTTCCATAGCAGATGATTTTAGTATGATTATCTTACAAATCAACCGGGATGAAAGGATTTTGTGAAAAATAAGACGCCGATATTGAGTCAGACCGCGTTCGAGATATGCTGCGCATCGTGTCTATTTGAGGCGACTTTTGATGGCGTTGAGCTGGTCATCTGAAACCTCGGCACCAAGCTGCTGGGCGAGTTTTATGTGTTTCCAGGCAAGGTCATACTTTCCCAGGTTATAGAAACCGACTGCAAGGCCGAAATGTGCGTCAGCCATTTTTGGGTCGATTTCAACTGCTCGCAGGTATGCAGTAACGGCCTGTTCGTAATCCTTGATGTTTGAATAGGCCGCTCCGAGATTGTAATGAATGGTTGCTTCATCAGGTTTGATTTCTGCTGCCTTTTGGTATTGTGCAATAGCAAAGTCATATTTCTTCTGTCCAAAGTAGGCATTGCCAAGATTTACGATGGCAGCAAGCATATCGGGCTTGATGGTCAGGACTTTCTGATAGGCCGCAATTTCATCTTCAACTAAGCCGAGCTTATTATAGCACAGTGCCAGGCCGAAGCTGGCTTCGACAAGGTTCGGCTTGATTTGCAGTGCCTTTTTGAATACGGCTATTGCCTCTTCGTGATTGCCCATCTGGGTATAAACGTCACCTAATTGTGCGTAACAGCCGGCATTGCTCGGCTGGAGGACAAGCGCCTGTTTCAATTGTGCTATCGCCTGGCCGAACCTTCCCTGCTTGGCGTAAACCAGAGCAAGGTTTTTATAAGCATCTACGAAGTTAGGGTCGAGATCCAGCGACTGCGCATACTGCAGGATTGCGTAATTCATCCAGCCGCGCTGGAGGTATGCGTTGCCGAGGTTGTTGTGAGTTTTGGGGTCATCGGCATTGATTTCCAGGGCCGCCTGGTATTGGTATATAGCATCATCCAACTGGTCTTTCTTGAGATAAACGTTACCAAGATTCGAGCGGGATTCAGCTAATGTCGGATTTATCTCAACTGACTGCAAAAGCGCCTGGAACGCAAGCTCATAATTGCCGATGTCTTCATAGACGTTACCAAGATTGTTGAAAAGGCAGCCCAGCGTCTGGATTTTGTTCAGATTTTTCATATAAACGCCGGCATTATAACGCTGCGGCACCTTGAACTTGTTGATATAGTGAGCATCCGGGGCGCTGGCCCCTTTGCCTGTGGTCTCGATATTGAACCTCATCCGCCCGTCGTCATATCTAACAAAAAAATGGCCTGGCACAACAACTCCATAAACAGGCAGCCCGATACGCTCGGCCAATGATAGATATAGAATAGACAAGCTCAGGCAATAGCCGCGTTTTTTGTCCAGCACCGTGTGCAGAAACAAATCGTTGGGGTCGTTCGCCTCTGCGATTGATTGAAAACCGAGCTCCTCAAACAGGTATTTATTTATCAGCGGAATGGCGCGAAAATTTACCCCAACTCTTTCGCTTTTTAGCCGTTCGTTGATTTCCAGAGCCATATCATCCAGGGCCGATAGATACCTGCGTCCGTGCACCATATCGCTCCACTGCTCGGAGATAATCAAGGCAGCGGTGGCCAAATCAACCTCATCGGGACTGAGCCGCAGGACCTCTTCTATTGACTTTGCATACAGACCTGCTTTGTTCTCATTGGCCAGCCGTCCAGGTCGGCCCAAAAGTGTCTGTGCACCCAAAGCCAGGACACAGGACACCATCACAAAGGTTCTTGTCGATAGTTGCATCATTAGTTCTAACCTTGCGGTCCGGCTAACGCCGTAACCGGTCTGAGCGAAAAGCGCCGTCAAACAACTTACGACAAACATTTATCCACAGAAATCATATCGTCAGATAAGTCCTCCTTGTTCGGCCTTTTCCCAGCCAAGCTGCGAAAAACAGCACAGTTTGGACAAATAACTGTTGTATATTTTACGCCCAGGAGTTATTTTATTCAACGTTGAATCTATAATATTTGGAGAAGTATTATGAACACAAGGCATACTACCAAGAAAACAACATTACTTAACATCCTGCGGCCCGTTTTTCCCAGCAGTGCTACGTCCGCGGTATTGGTTCTTGGCCTGATAGCGATGACCGGATGTCAGGTGCAACGTGAAATTAGTGGTGAAATAAGTCTTTTCGACGGCAAGAACTTGGGGCACTGGAAGATTACTGACTTTGGCGGCCAGGGTGAAGTCCACATCCAAGACGGCGCAATCATAATGGATACGGGTAATGATATGACCGGTGTCCATTGGACGGGGCCTCTTGTGCGTATGAACTATGAAATTACGCTCGATGCAATGCGAGTAGAAGGCAGCGACTTTTTCTGCGGACTGACCTTCCCTGTCGGCGATAATCCTTGCTCACTAATACTCGGCGGCTGGGGCGGCACGGTGTGCGGCCTATCTAACATTGATTACTACGATGCCGCCAATAATGAAACCACGCGGGTCGTTTCATTTGAGAACGGCAAATGGTATCACGTCCGGCTGCGCGTTACTCCCGACAAAATCGAGGCCTGGCTGGACGATAACAAGCTTGTTGACGTGGTAACTACGGGCCGGAAAATCAGTATCCGGCCTGAAGTTGACCTGTCGCAGCCCTTAGGCATTGCAACCTGGCGCACAAAGGGAGCCGTCCGCAACATCCGACTGAAAAAACCCGCAGATTAGAGCAAAATTCAAAAATTAATCCGCAGTAGGCAGATAAAAGTGCAAAACCACAAAGCAAAATGACACGTAAGTGTCACCTTGAGCGCAGCGAAGGGTCTTGCTTACTTGAGAATAATGAGATTCTTCGCTTCGCTCAGAATGACAGCTAAGCTGTCAATTTTGATTTTTGCATTGGGGACTATTCGCCCACCGCACCGGGTGCGACCGGCACAGCAGGTATCGGGCGTTTGAACAAATCAATGCTCATCCATCTATTGCTTCTAAATCTCCAGCGGTTG
>CAZKOQ010000036.1:0-15927 GCA_964554425.1 uncultured Pirellulales bacterium
CCTATTGTTGGCATCGAGCAGCGATAAAATCAGGTTCAAGGTTAAAGATGCAGACCGGCTCATTCCACCGCCGGGAATATTACCATAAAGGACGCAGTTGATACCCTGCGTGAGCTTGTAACCTTCCCGACTCAAGATATATTCAACGCCATACGGGAAGCGTCCCCAGGTCTGGGCTATGGCTGCTGATTTGGGCTTCGGAACATCGCCGAGCGTAAACTCAATCACACCATCGTCAGGAAAATTGCCGCTAAATAGTTTAACCCTGCCGGTGCCGCTCGGCTTGTAAGCCAGCCAGATAAATCTGTCAGTGCCAACGCCGAATAATTCTGTCCCGTTATAATCGCCGTGCTCGACACCGAGACAGAAGCGGCTGGATGTCCGACGCACCTTGGCGCCTTTCAAGTCCAATTTCGTCTGAGATGTCAGACCCCGAAGCTTCTGGAGCGACTGTTCATCGCCCTTCATAATGTGTCTCCTACCTGGCAATGCCAATGGGGCTGAATATAACATACAGCACCAGCGTCAGTATGACGACAATAATCCCTGCCACGATAGCCCCTCGGGAAGTGTCCAGATTGATTGTAGTGTTATGGCGGAACTGTATCGGCTGCGGGAGGGGTTTAAGCAGGGTAAGCAGGCCCATTACCACCAGACACAACACAAAGCAGAGCGCCATCCGGTTCAGGAACTGGACACCCGGCACTAAAAGCTTCATCGCGCCGTAGGCCACGATACTTGTCAGCAAACCCACAACTCCCGCGACAGGCGGCGCCTTATGGAAGACAAGGCCAAAGGTGAACACCGCGAGGATGCCGGGCGAAATGAAGCCCTGACTTTCCTGGATGATAGTGAAGATACTGTTGCTAATCTTGGGATTGCCGAGCCGCGGGGCGAGGAACACTGCAACGCCCGTGAACACCACAACGCACACACGGCCGATAAATACGACCGCCTGCTGCGCGGCCTGCGGCGAGAGATACTTCTTGTAGATATCCATAGTGAAGATTGTTGAGGCGGCATTTAGCATTGCCGCAAGCGAGCTAACTACCGCGCCCAGCAGTGCAGCCAGAACGAATCCGACAATTCCGACACCTTGCGGCAGCACATTGCCAAGAAGCTGGCCGAGAGCGGTGTCGTATTTATAGACGATGGGCTTTTCTGTGGTAACGGTCTTGTTTGCGGCCTGTGCCGACTCTTTGACCTTTGCATTGTAGGCCTCGACCTCTGTCGCCAGCTCAGGATTGACTGCCTTCCAGGTCATATCCTCAGACTCAAATACCGTGTATTCGCCAACGCTTGTCTGCTCGTAGTCGGACTTTAATATTGGAAGGACATAAGGATTTATCGTCTTAACGCCCTGCATCGCAGTTTCATCCACGTATAACGCCAGTAAGAAACGTCCTCTCTTCCAGCCAGAGATATTATCTTCGGTTGGCGACTCAGCCGTTTCGACAAATTTCGTCTGTGGATTTGCCTTTAGATATTTGGCAATGATTGGTGCATTGTCCTTTACCGACTCCTTTTGCATATCGCCCCAGAACAGATTGAATGCAATGATACCCGGTATCACAATGACAAATGGAATCAGCAGTTTCAAAAAGGCGGCGAACACAATTCCCCTTTGCCCCGCAGATAGCGAAGCCGAGCCAAGCGTCCGCTGGGTGATGTATTGGTTCAGACCCCAGTAGTAGAAATTCGGTATCCACAGTCCCAGCAGTAGTGCAGTCCAGGGCAGGACGCGGTCGGTGCCGGGCAGGAACATATTCAGGCGAATCCGGTTCAAATCCAGGAAACGCTCGACCGCTCCTGTTCCTTGCGCAAGGTCCCGCAGAGCTACGGCTCCTGTCTGGACGCTGGCAATCGTCGCGACCTGGGTAGCCGCTCCGAGCTTCTCAAAGGCAAACCACATAATCACCGCTCCGCCGAGAATCAGGGCGCTGCCTTGAATAAGGTCGGCCCAGGCACAGGCCTTTAGCCCGCCCGCTGTTACATAGAGCATTGCAATTATCCCGATTACTAACGAGCCGGTCTGCAAGCTGACATTGTAATCCATCTTGCCGGCCAGCGTGCGTATCGTCAGTGCCCCGGAATATGTTACCGAGCCGAGCAGCAGCATATAAATAAAAATGGTTGCCACAGCCATAATCGTTCGTGCGGCGGCGTTGTAGCGGTATTCCAAAAATTCTGGGATAGTGTAGATTCCGGCCCGGAGGAAATACGGCAGAAAGGTAAAGGCCACGACAACAAGCGTAATGGCAGCCATCCATTCATAGCTGGCAATAGCCATCCCGACGTGGCTTGCGGCGTTTCCAGACATCCCCACAAACTGCTCCGATGAGATATTGGCAGCGATGAGGGAAAAGCCAATCAGACACCACGATAGACTGCGACTGGCGAGAAAGTAATCCTCGCCCGTTTTCTCGTGGCGGCTTTTGAGAATACCTGTGGCCACAACAGCCACAACAAAACCGATAAAGACCAAGATATCAATCGCAGTAAAGTGCATACTCAGTCCTTTCCTTTAATGGCTGGCCTGATTTTGCCCCTGGCATCCTGACCGGGCAAATTCGCCGCCATTATACCCTCTTTCCAACCCCCCGCAACAAAATACAAACTATAAAACCGTAATAACTCTCTTAATGTGAACCTGCTTAACGCTGCACCTTGTCAGCCCTGCGAATTACCCTGTCATTCCCGCGAAGGCGGGAATCCATCTTCCTTTAGCAGACTAACTCATCTTTCCATAGCCGAGAAGCTCTCTAATAACGCAGCAAATGACGGCGCTAAAAAAATAAACATAAAATTGGCAAAAATTCTTACTAAAATTGCCAGCACAAATGTTATAATACAGAAAAGCTATATCGCTATTTTCGTGAGGGCTTGGAAATGAATAGATACTTACCCACATTTATATGCCTGTTTTGGGCCGGTGCTTGCTTTGCACGAACAATCGCAGTCGATGAAGAAAAACAATAAATCTTTTTTCACCGCAGAGAACGCAGTCCTATGGACTCCTTACGGAGAGAGCACAGAGATAAAAACAAAAACCAGGACAATTTTGCATTTTGAATTGTAATTTTGCTCTTTACATTTTGATTTTTGATTTAAGATTATGTCTTCTAAACGCTTCCCCTAACGCCTCAATTATATCGGTGGCGATCAAGCTGACCTGGCCGATTCTTTCTGCTGCGATGTCACCGGCCAAGCCGTGTATATAAACGCCCAGGACCGCCGCATCAAAATTGTTTAAGCCCTGTCCCATCAGGGCTAATATAACGCCTGTCAAAACGTCACCTGAGCCGGCTGTAGCCATACCGGGATTGCCGGTCTTGTTGACATAGACCTTTTGGCCACCTGCCTTGAGCGAAGTCGAAAGGTCGGTAACGACCGTCCCTGCCCCTTTCAGCGCCACGGTAGTTTTCGTTCTTTGTGCAAATTGCCCCGCCTGCTCCTGCCGCTCCGCGGGCAAATCTTCTCTGAATAGCGTTGACCACAGCCGTTTCATTTCGCCGGGGTGAGGCGTCAAAATCAAACTTGCCTTTAATTTGGCGTTCCAATCGCTCATAGCGGCAAGGTTATTTAGACCGTCGGCATCTATAAGCAATCGTAAATCTTCCTGTTGAATAAGCATCTGAAGAATTGACCGAAGTGCACCACTCACTCCGACCCCTGGCCCAAACGCCACTGCATCATTTTCACTTATAGCGTCAAGTATGACATTTATTGCCTTTGCAGATATTTTGCCGGAAGTATCTTCCGGCAGAGGTATAGTAGTGAAAGATGGCTCTATCGAAGCGACTATCGGCAGAACGCTTTTAGGCGTTGCAACCCGCACTAATCCTGCACCAGCCCGCAGGGCAGCCCGGCCCGCAAGGGCTGCCGCTCCGCTCATACCCACACTTCCGGCAATGATTAGCACCTTGCCGAAGTCCCCCTTATGGGCATCTGCCGCCCGCTGCTTGAGTTTCGATATCGTTTCTATCAACTGCATACAACCTTATCCTATCGAGCAGTGCCGTAATCCCGTCAGGGATGCCCAACGGCAGGCATGCTGTGCATAATATTACAAATAATGCGTGATATGGTCAATAAAAGATTTGACAAGCGGATAAGAAGGTCTATAATTATCAAATAAAGGGAAGAGTTTGTTTAGAATCAGTGGTAAAAGAGTCCGTCGGTTTTCGCAGGGATTAAAACCTATGAGTGAAATTATATTTATCGTTGAAAATTCTGATGAGGGTGGTTACACCGCTAAATCTCTCGGTTACTCTATTTATACCGAAGGTGAAACATTAGACGAGTTAAAAGAAAATATCAAAGATGCGATAAAATGCCATTTTGACGTGTCGGAAGGTATATAATGATGTTTGTTCCGCAAGCGTATTATATGGAATCAGATAATGCATAATTGGGCTTCATCAACTTAATGACGAGGATTACAATGGGAAGAATACGTCAAATGATCAAGGTCAATGGACGAGAATGCTGGACATTATTTGATACCGGCGCTCGTAATACATATGTTGTTCAATCAGTTTCCTCATTATTGATAACTTCAAAAATCAAAAAACCGTTTCGAACTGCGATAGGTGGAGAGGTTAAAGAAACAACTGAAACAGCACTTTTAGAGGCTGAAATAGAAGGACGACGAATATCCGCCCACGCGATGGTTATCAATGAGATTGGAAATGATGAAAATGGAACTCCCATAGAAATTCTTTTTGGTGCATTAGCGATGCAACAATGGGGTATACGGCTGATTCCTGAACAAGAGAAATTGGATTTGTCACATTATCCAGAAGAATTTGTAGAATTCTAAATCAACAAAGATATTATGAAGAAGGCGAATAACAGAGAAATGGCCGACGATTTGCAGCCGGAATACGACCTGGCCAAACTCAAAGGTTGTGTGCGAGGCAAGTATGCCAAGTGGTTTCAACAGGGAACGAACTTGGTCCTGCTCTCCCCGGATGTTGCCAGATATTTCCCTGATGAACGTTCGGTGAACGCTGCGTTGAGGTCTCTGGTCGGCATTGCCAAGGCCAAGCTGGGCCACGCGAATTAATCCGTAGATAAAACACCAGTGAACAGTGCCCCCATAACGTGCATAAGTCCGTGGCGCAGAAGACGGTTGGTGAAGGGGATCGGAGGGTATATAATGATGTTTGTTTCGCAAGCGTGTTATACGAGCAGAAAATCGAATCTCCGCATATTATGCGGGTCAATCTAATTATTTATTGTTGGGCATGGAAGAGATAACCTATGGAAGGCGGAATCATTGTCCTGATCATCATAATAGGCGTTGTCGGTATTCGCGTGGCATTCCACTTTGTTGATAAAGACAGGATCCAATCAGCATCGGTTCAGAAGGGGTGGCAAGATGTGGTCGTATCGTGGTGTCCATTTGCACCCGGTTGGTTCTTCGAGAAGGGCGAAAGAAATTACCTCGTCAGCTATCGGGACGAGAACGGAAACCCGCGCCAGCGTTACTGCAAGACGGGTTTGCTGACGGGGGTTTTCTGGCGAGACGAGAACATTTGAATTGCCCAACTATGGTTTAAACGCGATGTGGAAGACAGCTCGCGTTAAACCCGGCGTTAAACAGAAGTGGATAAAGTTATATCAATTGCTTGAAAATGGCCAATGAAGAAGGCGAATAAAAGAGAAATGGCCGACGATTTGCGGCCGGAATACGACCTGGCCAAACTCAAAGGTTGTGTGCGAGGCAAGTATGCCAAGTGGTTTCAACAGGGAACGAACTTGGTCCTGCTCTCCCCGGATGTTGCCAGGTATTTCCCCGATGAACAATCGGTGAATGCTGCGCTGAGGTCTCTGGTCGGCATTGCGAAAGCCAAGCTGCGCCACGCAAATTAATACGTAGATAGGTTCGACAGGCTCACTACAAGTAAGACACCAGTGAACAGGGCCGATGGCATGTTAGGCCGCAGTTTTGCACCCTAAAAAGAATAAGTAGAAACCATATATACAACGTTGGGTGCTTTCCTAAACACCAGCGAGGGCAAGTTCGCGGCAGAAAGTAGTCAGTTATACGGAGCATTCAAGTGAATCTGCAGGAAATTGATTGGCGTTTTTCTTCAACCAAACGCATCTTTCAAGCACTGTCTGACGCTTTGAAGGACATAGTGCGTGATTTCAGCAAATCGCAAGAGTCCTTTGAAATAGACGACGCTCTGGAACATACGGAGAGTTTATTGGGCATAGCGTTTGTGATGGCGCAAACGTATATCGCCGGAACAGTATCGGACGCCAATAAACTCATGGGGTCTGGTGGCAAACTGACAAAGGAACAATTGCTCAAAAAACACGGCGATGGGTTGGCAGAGTCAACGGTAACAAGAATGGAACTCTGCGACGCCATTGCGAATTACTTCAAGCATCACGATGAATGGAATAGTTGGTCAGCAACAGGTCGTCACCAAAAGACAGTTTCTATTCTTCGTGCCGCTGGCATAGAAGAGAACGATGATTTCCCGTGTCGTAAGGCCTCAGACATACTATGGTCAAACAACGATGGCTCAGATTTAGAGCCGCTTCTTTCGTTGATTTCAAGTTGGCGGGAAGCAGTAATTGCGGCCTGCAAGTAGATTGGTAGTGCTGCATTACAGCATTGAAGAGTCGGCAGGCCAAAGCGGGGGTTTTCCAATCCAAACACGCACCCAACACGCGGGTTTGATTAGTTTAGGATTTAGTGTTTAGGATTTTTTACTTCCTTCTTCTATTTTTCTGTTTATCAGTGCCGCCGTAACGGCTGCGGAAAAGCCATTGTCGATATTAACGACGGTAACGCCGGCAGTGCAGGAATTTAGCATCGCAAGTAACGCCGAGAGCCCCTCGAAACTGGAACCGTAACCAACGCTGGTTGGAACAGCGATGACCGGGCAGCTTACCAGGCCGCCGACCACGCTTGCAAGCGCTCCTTCCATCCCCGCAACAACAATAATGACATTTGCCTTTTGTAGTTTAGGTAGATGTCCGAATAATCTATGCAGCCCTGCGACGCCGACATCGCAAATCAGTTCCGCCCTCTGGCCCATAATCTCGGCAGTAACCTTTGCCTCGGTCGCGACAGGCAGGTCGGCAGTGCCGGCAGTAACTATCGGCAGAATGGTTTTGGATTCAGGCAGCTCCTTTTGCTCAAGGACAATCGCCCTCGCCAATTTTTCATAACGGGCCTTTGGAAACTTGTTTGTTTTTGCCAACGCTTCAAAAACGCTCGGCTCTGCCCTGGTGGCAAGGACGTTATTGCCTTTTGCAGCCAGCGACTCAAAGATTTTAATTATCTGCTCGTTAGTTTTGCCGGGACAATAAATAACCTCCGGGAAGCCCCGCCGAATCTGGCGGTGATGGTCAACACGGGCAAAGCCCAGGTCCTCGAACGGCAAATGACGAAGTTTTTCAATCGCTTCGTTGATATTGATTTTGCCGCTTTTAACCTGTTTTAATAATTTTTTTAATTGCTCCGGCTGAATATAATAGTTCCTTAATAAGGTTGCGTATTTCGTGCATCGGTTGCGCTGCTCGTTTCGTCTATCGTCTTACAGTTAACGCAACCGTAACGAGTCGCGCAACCGCAACCGTTTAACGCAATCTTCAACCGTTTGCTTCAGGTTCCACCGTCAAGTCTGCAAATAATCCTGCCTTGAACTTATGATATCCCAACGAAGCTACCATAACCGCGTTGTCAGTGCAATACGGTTTCGGCGCGATAAGCAGCTTTTTTGGCGGAGCATCCATTTCGCACATTTCCTTCAGACGCTTTCGAAGCTCATTATTTGCAGCCACCCCCCCGCCTAAGAGAACTGTCTTTGCACCGATTTTATCAATGGCCCGTTGTGTCTTTTCAACAAGCACATCAATCACCGCCGCCTGAAAAGACGCTGCGATGTCGGCGATTTGCTTCTGGCTCATCGAATCTACCTTGTTTTCACCTTTCATATCCTGCCCGCGACAATAATACAACACGGCTGTCTTTATACCGCTGAAAGAAAAATCAAGCGAAGTCGACCCGAGCATCGTCCGCGGAAATTTTATTGCATCCGGATTTCCTTTTTCGGCTGCCTCTTCAATGCTTGGCCCGCCCGGATAAGGCAGCTTCAAAATCATTGCAACTTTATCAAATGCCTCGCCGGCGGCATCATCGATTGTTGAACCTAAAAGTTTCAACTCCAGAGGCGACCGGCAATCATAAAGACAGGTATGTCCGCCCGAGACGATTAGTGCGACTGCTGGTAATTGCAACTCATCTTCAGACAACATCGCTGATTGAAGATGGGCATAGAGGTGATTGATGGCTATAAGAGGCTTACCCCATACAATGCTGAGGGTCTTGGCCGCAGTAACGCCCACGACTAAAGCAATGGTTAGACCCGGCTGATTAGCAACGGCGATTGCAGCAATATTGTCTTTTGTAACATTTGCCTGTGCCATTGCCTCGGCGACAACCGGATATATCTGCTCAATATGTGCCCGCGAGGCAATTTCAGGAACTACGCCGCCATACTTTTCGTGTATTTTTGTCTGCGAAGCTATTATGGAAGACTTGACAACCCGGCCATCTTCCACCACCGCTGCTGCGGTCTCATCACAACTGGTTTCAATACCTAAAATATTTATTGAATTACTCTTTTTCTGCATAGAAAGGGATATTATCGAGAGGAGGGGTATATGTCAATGTTCGGCGTGGCACAGGTTGACTTACTGATTGGCCACAAGCTGACGTTTGATTTGCTCAATGTCGAGATTCTGGATGTAGTCAATAAGATTTTGCCAGCCCGCATAAAAGCCGAAGCCGCCTTTAGTCATCTCCTCAATTGCATCGGCTTTACTCCAGCCCTGAACGGTAATGCGATAAATCGCACACATTGTCCCCGTGCGGTCCGCACCTCGCTGGCAATGCACAAAAACCGGTGTGCGGTTCTTATCCGTAACAATCTCCAAAAAGCGGACTACCTCTTCATTTTCTGGATGCCAGGTCTTCATCCAGATGTGCTCATAAGCCAGCGCAGTGCCGGCAAGCTCATCACGGTCAGAATGAAACGACCGCAGACTGACGACTGTCTTTATACAAAGCTTTTCCAATTGCTGCATCCCCTCGGCGGTTGGCTGCGCACCGCGATACAGAACTGCTGAGACCTTATGCAGGTTCGGCACACCCGGCAGTTTCACTCGCTGTGCCCATTCCTTTTTGCCGGCACTTTCCGCTTGTATGTCCCGCTGCCGGTTTAGAAAACGCTGCCTGTATGGCTGCACGAGATATATCGTTATGGCAGCTATAATTGCAATACCCAATATGCCCGCAATGTAATGCAGCTTCCTCGATTTGGTTTTCTCTTGCTTTTGCCCGGTCATCTACTCACCCTCTCATTTTCTTCGCTGCGGATTTGGCAAGCAGTATTACTTGCTTGCAGATACTTTTGCAAACATGCGGCAATGAAAACCGAAGTGGAACTGGCCTGGCAAGCTTAAAATCCAGACAGGGATTTTGAGGAAAATTATCACCGACAATTTTTATCTTATTTGGGTCCCAGCAGCCAAATCCTTTTTGCTTTGCTGTCTTGATAATCGGCAGACCATCGGGATTTATATTTACAAGTTTGCAGCATATTGCCTCACAGGCAATAGGGTCGGTTCCGCCAATCAGCCAGCCGAGCGGTCTTGTCCTGCCTCGAATCGGCCCCGGGCCATCCATAACAAAAACCCCGTCGATAATGGTTAAGACAGGATTTAGAAACTTGTATATATCAATAAGCAGACCGCAAAAATCATCCGCATTTTTGCCTTTCCGAAAGTGCCAGAGCGCTTTTCGCTTGCCGCTGACGCAGCCGAACATATTTTTGACCGCAAATGTCGCAACCAACTGCTGATGTGTCTTAAACTTCGACAGGTTTATAATGACATCCGCATCGAGTGCAACCGAGCTTATTCCGACTTTAGTATTGCCTATTCCCACCTGACACCACCTCGGCTTACCGAGCTGCCTGACCGGCACGCCTAATCTTTTCAACGGCTCATCGAGCCGAAGCGCCTTCACACAGGAAAAGACATTTCCCCACGCAGGCGAATCGCCCACAAAGGGCCTGGCGCCAAAGTCTTTTAGCAAAGTGGCAGCGCTGATAATTACCGCCGGATGGGTCTGGGCAGCGTGCCGATGAGACCTTGGAGCAATAAAATTGGGCTTAAGAAGAACAGTATGACCGGGCCTGACAAATTTTCCTAATCCGCCCAGAAGCTCAAACTGTCGTGCGACAGCTTCAGTAATCAAGGGTTGGTCGTAATTGTTGCATCGAGTCAGTGATACTATTGCGTCAGGCATAAGGCGATTAGTAATTTATGCCGGTGCAAACAAGCACAAATATTCTGACAGCGGCTTTGCGCTTAGGCGGTTTGCGATCGGTTTCACTAAAGAACATACTACCTTCGGGCTTGCTGAAAAATAGACCTCCCAGCTCTGTCTGGTCGCTGATATATCGGTTCGGTGTCAGGGCAAGGAAATCACCGGGGCCCATCTTCGAGCCGAAACTGGCACAGCCGAAATAGAACTCGCGTAACTTCGCGCGAGCAGTCAACTGCTGACTGAAGCTTCCCATCGGCGGCGGCACAAATGCAGGATACGCAACAAAATCGCACACGCCCCTTGCGGCTAGGACCTTCGCAGCCTTCATTCGCAGGACTATAATCCCCGGCCCTACAGTAGCACGTTCCCTCGTGCCATCGCTGGAAATATAAGATATGTTTTGTTGTCTGTCCAATCCCGTAACCGCCAAGTCGGTTGGCAGACCATCGGGCAGCAACATTGAGACCTTCACGACCTTTTGAGCGTCAGCGGCAAGCAACGCCCCGCGGACTTTATTCCATGACTCCGCTTGTCCATAGCGAGCTGCAAACGAATTCGCCTTGAAAACATCATAATTGTTGAATCGGATGGTCCTGGCATATAGCTCCTGCCATACATCCTTCAATTTGCCGATGTTCTCAGCCGGTATCTCGTAGATGTTTGCATCAAAATTTATCGTCTTTAACGATTGGACACCCGTCCGTTTGCCGCCCGCAGCAGGAGCGATATCGCCAATTTTCACCTTCTCCCATATTGGCTTGTCTTTCTCAGGCAGCGTGCAGCCCACCAAGTAAATGCTTAACCACACCACAGTCAAAATCTGAAAGCCGCGATTCATACTTTCGCTCTGGTTGTCCTGACAATAGTAGTCTGTCACAGTTTATTTGAGGGTTTGTCATGCTGAACGAAGTGAAGCATCCGGGAGATTCTTCGCTTCTTCGACCTTGCTCAGGACAGGTGCGCTCAGAATGACATTGTTCATCATTTAACCTGTGACAAAACACTAACTTGCTTCAAAATACTATTTATCCAGCGAATCATCCATAAGAAGATTCCGAATCGGTTCCAACGACACCATCTTATCAACGCACCACAGGTATTTTCGCATCGTCCTTTTCCGCAGCGTGAATTCCTGCGAATTTACCGCCTGTGTCGCGTGCGCCAATAGTTGCCCTATTTTTTGCCAGATTTGGCATAGACAAAATTCTCTCGCCTTTTTCGGTTAGCGGTTTCCATACATCGCTTCGTAATATGTTTGATAGCTGCCTGATACCACGTTGCGAAGCCATTTCTGATTTTGAAGATACCAATCTATAGTTTTATTGATACCTTCCTCGAAGCCCACTGACGGCTGCCAGCCAAGCTCACCAGTTATTTTGCTTGCATCAATTGCATACCGTCTATCGTGCCCCGGTCTATCGGTAATGTGTTTGATAAGTGACTTCGGCTTGCCTAAGCGATTAAGTATCAGACCAATTACCTCAAGATTTGTCTTTTCATTACAGCCGCCAATATTGTAAATCTCGCCGGGCGGCGCTTTAGTCAAAACCTGCCATATCGCCGTGCAATGGTCATATACATACAGCCAATCCCGAACATACAAGCCGTCGCCATAAACAGGCAATTCCTTTTCATTGAGAGCATTATTAATCATCAGCGGAATCAATTTCTCCGGGAACTGATACGGGCCGTAGTTGTTTGAACACCTGGTGATGTTGTATCTTACGCCCCAGGTATGACCAAAAGCTGTTACCAAAAGGTCCGCTGCAGCTTTGCTGGCTGAATATGGAGAATTCGGCGCAAGCGGTGTTTGCTCAGTAAATTTACCCTGTGAGCCGAGTGCACCATAAACTTCATCGGTAGAAATTTGAATGAACCGCTCCAGCTTTCTATCGCGGGCCGCCTCAAGCAGGGTCAGCGTGCCGGTAACATTGGTCTCTATAAAAACCTTTGGCTCGTTTATCGAACGGTCAACATGACTTTCCGCCGCTAAATTGATAATCGTATCTATCCGGTTCTGTTCAATAATTTTTTCTATCAGAGCGACATCGCAAATGTCACCCTTAACGAACTTATAATTAGGACTTTTCAAAAGGCCGGCGAGGTTCTCAAGATTGCCGGCGTAGGTGAGCTTGTCAAGATTGACAACAAAGCAATCGGGATGCTCCGAGAGCACCATTCGCACAAAATTGCTTCCAATAAAGCCGGCACCACCTGTAACAAGTATTTTTTTCATAACCGCCTTAGAAAACGCTCCAAAGGTATTTGCCAGTGCTCAATCGGCTCATTGAGCATTGTTTTAATTTTACTGCAATCGAACCGACTGTTTAAGGGCCTTGCAGCAGCGCTTGTAAAATCGCCGGTCTTGCACGGCAATACGTTAACATCCATTGAGAGCTTATCAAATATGAACCTTGCCATTTCGTATCGGTTAAGGTAGCCATCGCTTGCAAAATGAAATATGCCTGCTGGCTTTTCCCGCAACAGTTTGCAAATTACCTTTGCTACCTCAATTGTAGCCGTTGGCGAACCCACCTGGTCATCAACAACTTTTAACGTTTTGTTTGCCTTCGCACGCTGGATTAACTTGGTAACAAAGTTGTTACCGGCAGAACCATAAGTCCACTCCACGCGGAGTATGCAGTAACTACAGCCGCTTTTGTCTAAAAGCTGCTCCCCTGCCAGTTTGCTTCTGCCATACTCATTTATCGGATTTGGAGCATCGGTTTCTCTGTATGGCCTGCCCAGCCGACCGTCAAAAACAAAATCGGTTCCGATGTGCAATAGCCACGCACCATTCTGTTTAACGAAAGCACCGAGCTGTCCTACCGCTTCAGCGTTGACCTGGTGTGCCAATTGCGATTCGCTCTCAGCACCATCCACGTTTGTATAAGCTGCGCAATTAACAATCGTCGCAACACCATTTATGGCTTTTTTCAACTGCTGCACATCGGTTATGTCAAACTCCGGCAAATCAAAAACTCTTATATCTAATCCTTCCTTCAGACAGGCCCTTGTAACATCTGTGCCCAACATTCCTTTACCGCCAAGAATTGCCACGGTTTCTTCAGATGTCACTGAGGCGGCTCCTTTATAACCAATTCATTGGCTTTAACGAATGACTCAAATGTCCCTGCATCCGTCCACCAGCCATCAAGAATATCGTGGGCAAGCTGGCCTTTTGTGATATAGACCTCATTGACGTGGGTAATCTCAAGCTCGCCGCGAGCCGAGGGCTTGAGTGTCCGTATGATGTCAAAGACAGTTGAATCATAAAAATATATGCCGGTTACTACGTAGTCCGACTTTGATTTTTTCGGCTTTTCTTCGATACCGATGACCTTCCCGCCGGATAGTTCCGCAACACCAAATCGCTGTGGGTTCGGCACCTGCTTTAGCAATATCCTCGCGCCATTTTTTTGGGCGATGAATTTTTCAGCGTAACTTTTCAGACTCGCTCTAAAGATATTGTCTCCGAGAATGACCACCAACTGCCGGCCGTCTGCAAAATTCTCCGCCATCCCCAATGCCTGTGCAATCCCCCCTGCCTCATCTTGCACTTTGTAAGTGAACCGGCAGCCAAAATCCTTTCCCGAACCCAGCAAGCTAACGACATCGCCCATGTGCTCGATGCCGGTCACAATAAGCACCTCTTCGATGCCTATTGAGGTCAGTTTCTCAATAGGGTAATATATCATCGGCTTGTGTCCGACAGGGAGCAAATGCTTATTTGTCACTTTGGTCAGCGGCATAAGGCGCGACCCCGTGCCGCCCGCAAGAACAATGCCTTTCAAGTCCATGCTTATTTCCTTATAAGTTCATCATAATTCGATAAAGTGTTATTTTATACGGCATTTGTATAAAACTCAATAAAGAAGGAATATATTTTTTGACTTCTCGCCCCCTATTGTTAGATTAATCACAACTTCGCCGATGAAAAACGGTAATGGCTTCTGTGCACTATGACGCAGAAGCCGCTGTAAACCATCAAGAGCTGACATAAAACATGGAGGCAAGAAATGATAGACATGGCGATAGATAAAAAGCCCTGGTGGAAGGAGATGAACCGCTATCACTGGCTGGTGCTGATAATCGCATCAATGAGCTGGCTGTTTGACTGTATGGACCAGCGGTTCTTCAACATTGTCCGCGAGCCGGCACTGCGCAGCTTGTTGTATGGCCGCGAGGTGAATACACCAGATGCCCCTCCCTTAACACCCGAACAAAAAACGACTGTGCAATTCTATGGGCGAGTCGCCACCGGAATGGTGCTGCTGGGTTGGGCCATCGGCGGACTATTCTTCGGAATGCTCGGCGACCGAATCGGGCGAGTAAAGACGATGATGATTACCATTATGGTCTATGCCGGCTTCACCGGTTTGTCGTCGTTGTCTATGGCATGGTGGGACTTTATCGCATACCGCTTCCTTATGGGCCTGGGCGTGGGCGGACTCTTTGCAGCCGCCGTCTCTCTTGTCGCCGAGGTAACACCTGCCCCGGCACGACCCCATGCTCTGGGGCTTCTGCAGGCGCTGTCGGCGCTCGGAAACGTCATCGGGTCGGCTATCAGCATTTTCCTCAAGCCGCAGAGCCGCTCCCTCGGCATCGAAAACTGGCGATGGCTCTTTTTGGTGGGCGTGCTCCCTGCCCTTCTGATTGTTGCCATTCAGAGAACTCTCAAGGAGCCGGAAAGCTGGCAGCGTGCCAAAACCATGGCATCCGAAGACCTCCATAAACAGCTCGGCGCCTGGCGAGACTTATTTTCGCCCGGTCTTCGACGTAATACTATCGTCGGTCTTACAGTAGCAGTAGCCGGAGTAATCGGACTGTGGGGTGTGGCATTTTTCTCGCCGGAGTTGGTCCGGGATGGTTTGAAAACTTTTGCGAAAGATAAACAGGACCTCTATGTCGGAATCGGATTTATGCTCCAGGATATCGGGGCATTCTTCGGTGTCTATTTCTTTACAATAGTGGCCTCTCGGTCCGGCAGACGGCCGGCCTTCGGCATCAGTTTTCTCTGCGCATTCGTTGCAACGGCGTGCATATTCCAGTTCCTGCGGCAGCCAAATCACGTCTTCTGGATGCTGCCCATCCTCGGCTTCTGGACGCTTTCGCCCTTCGGCGGATATGCAATCTATTTTCCTGAGCTTTACCCGACACGGCTGCGAAGCTCCGGCGTGGGATTCTGCTACAATGTCGGACGCATAATCACGGCAGCAGCGCTATTTGGCAGCGCCTATCTCGTCGAATTGCTTAAAGGATTCGACATAAAGGAGCCGTTCCGCGTCGGCTCAATCCTCATCACGGGGATTTATTTTCTCGGAATCATCGCCCTTCGCTGGGCACCCGAGACCAAAGACCGCCCACTGCCGGAAGACTAACCAATGATTTATCACTCCGGCATTTTGTAACCGCATATAGTAGCCGACCGGACGGTCATAAGTTTCCACCAGCAAATGTCATTGACACCTGGCGGCAAAATCTCTATAGTAAAGCCCTTAGAACACCTGGGAGTGTAGCTCAGTTGGTAGAGCAACGGTCTTTTAAGCCGTAGGTCCTGGGTCCGAATC
>CAZKOQ010000037.1:0-15745 GCA_964554425.1 uncultured Pirellulales bacterium
CAATTTATGCAAAGACAAAATGAACACAACCTTCTTATTGACAAAGTATTATGAAAATGAACGACTTTGCAGACGCGGTGAAAACAAACCCAAACAAACCCAATTTTATCCGCCTTTTACCTGCCTACGGGGGGCCGGCGGATTCAAACGTGACCTTGCAAAAAATGGGGTATCACGAGTGAGCAAAGTTGAATGGCCAAGTTTTGAATGTAGAATGGTTGGTTATGGAGAAATATTCGATAGACAAAAAGTTTGTTGTGATGACCAGAGAAGAAGTCCGGGCGGTTGACAGGTGGGCGATAGAAACGCTCGGCGTCCCCGGTGTAGTTTTGATGGAAAATGCCGGCCGCAGTTGTGCCGAGCTTGTTAAAGATAAGTTAAAGCACATTTCGACGCCGAAGATTTGCATATTCTGCGGCACAGGAAATAATGGCGGCGATGGCTACGTAATCGCCAGGCATCTTATAAATAGCGGCTTCAAAGTTACAGTAGTGCTGTGCGGCGACCGTGACAAAGTTAAGGGTGATGCGAAGATAAATCTTGATATTTTGGAGCGGCTGGGTGAGCCAATCGAACGACTGGACTTGCTAGGTAGTTATATCCCGTCTCAAAATGTCACCCTGAGCGAAGCGAAGGGTCTTATCAGTTCAAAAAAAGAGATTCCTCGCTGCGCTCGGAATGACACTTTGTGTTCTGATGTTTCTGATCAAGTCAAAAACTTTGCCGCCGATGCCGATATGATTGTCGATGCCCTTTTTGGCACCGGTTTGACTGGTCAGCTAAGCGATGAGTTCAAATCGCTTATAGGAAGCATAAATGTTTTGGACCATTCTATCTTGTCAGTTGATATTCCATCGGGGCTTGATTGCGACACCGGCCTGCCGCTCGGCGCAGCCATTAAAGCGACATATACGGTAACCTTTGTCGCGGTGAAAAAGGGCTTTGTTGCGGCAAGCGATGCCTCTCAATGGACAGGAGATGTTTTTATCGCTTCGATTGGGATAGAGCCACAGAAAAGCATTTGTATTTGAGGGATTGTCATGCTGAGCCGAAGGCGAAGCATCTGGCCTTCTCAAGTGAGGTTCTTCGTCCCGACTTGTCGGGACTCAGAATGACATTCATCATTTATCCTTCGACAGACCCCTATCTATCAAAAGGCCCCCACCCGGCTTATCTGTCCTTTGTAGCCGATAAAGTATAGGAATCTTTCGTAGTTGAACACAGGAATCCACAATGCCTGTGCCCGATTCTGGACTTCTTTATACTGGTTAACTCTCTGTAACGATGCCTCGTATCTTGCCATTACCCTCGGGTCAAGTTCCTGTTCCTCAAGCGTCGGCTTTTTAAGAACCTGCGGCTGGTTCCCCAGAACTAAGTAGTGCGTATCGATGGAAATGGCATCGGCAACCTTGCCGCCCCATTTTTCGACAAGCCCTTTTATTTTGTCGGCGGCGTCAGTGTCTATACTTCCATCACCGTTAATAT
Source organism: uncultured Pirellulales bacterium (assembly GCA_964554425.1). Taxonomy (GTDB): domain Bacteria; phylum Planctomycetota; class Phycisphaerae; order Sedimentisphaerales; family Anaerobacaceae; genus CAYWXK01. The sequence continues at coordinate 1,486 of CAZKOQ010000037.1, forward strand.
CGAAATCGCCCGCAACGACAAATACATTGGTCTTGCTGCTGTCCCAGATTAAATTTGCAACAATGTCACCCTGCAGAATAGGTCTTTTCGTCTCCGAGCGAAGAACTCGTGCTGCTGAATAATTTTTTGCCACATCAAATACTTCGATTTCAGCTTTCCCCTTGCCGTCTTTAGGGATGGGGGCGTTTCTGTCGTAAACCGAGAAAGTCAAGCCCTGATAGACGCGATTGGCGCTGCCGATATTTAGATGGACCGTTTTGGCCCCGTCGTCAACTAATATTATTTCGCCGTCGCTTTTAAATGCCGCCACCTCGCGGTCAGGCGGCGGCTTTACCTTTGCAAGCTCCTCCTGAGAACGCTTGGCCATATCTTCAGCCGTTGCAAGCTGGGCCTTGGTACTGAGCAGCTCTTGATTGAGCGTTTTCACATTGTTTTTCTCCCCGTCCAATTGGGTTAAAAGCGTCTGAACCTGCTGGTCCGCCGTCTGCTGCATCAGGACTCGAAGCTCGTTGTAGTCCTGCATAATCTCGTTGGATTGCTGCTGTAGTCTATCCTTCTCTGCCAGCAGTATCTGCTCTTTTGCAAAACTGGTTGTCCGTGCATCTTCAAATCGGTCCTGCAGTTCTTTAAGCTGCCCTTTCAAACTGGCTATCGCGTTTGTGGCGTTGTCCATCACCAGCTTCAGCTCTCTTACTATTCGCACAAGTCCCGGCGCGTTAGGGTCGGCGCTTGTCAGGTCAACATACTCCTGTGCCAGCTTATATGTGTTGGTTGCCTCTGTAGCGGCGGTCTTGGCCTTCACTTCAGCCGATGTCGGTGCTGCCACACCGCCCATAACTATCGCTGACATTTGGTCAAGATACTCTGACATTACAGCCAGCCAGGTCTTATCGCTCGGTTTTGTGCCGACAATCTTGCCGATATCCTGACGTTCCCTGCTGTTGGCTAAGTCGTCGAGCTGACGTTCCCAGTCGGCTGCTGTGGTCCGATATTCTTCTGCTTTGATATAGTAAATAACCGCAATAGTTGTTGCCGCGATAAAAAGCCCGACAAAGATTATCAGAGTATATAGCACGGCGCTGCTTTGCTGCCTTTTGGCTGGTGGCATAACAAACCTCCTTCGAGAATACCTTAAAATTGGCCTTCAAAGACCGTTTTTAGACACCACTATTATCGCCCGAAAAGCCCTCTAAGTCAACAAAAAAAACACCCCCCAAAAGCCGTTCTTCCAGTTCCGCAGCAGCGTAGCCCTCAGCGTTATTATTGGCGGTAAAGCAGCAGTGGCTGTTAAATCAGAGTCTATCTATAAGCGGCAATAGCTCGGTAAGTCGGTGTATTACATATTTCGCTCTAACGCCAGAATCTTTGGGCGATTCACGAGGTATGCGAACAGGCCGGATTATCTGTATCGACAAAATGCCCAGTTTATTCGGTGCGATAAAGTCTTTTATCGGATTATCAGCCACGTAAGCGGTATGTTCCGGCTTCGTCTTTAAGGTTTCCATCAGTTTTTCAAAACCGACCGGCGATGGCTTCCAGAATCGGCTGCCGAGCCGCTCTGTATAGATTATGCACTTAAAATATTTCTCAATCCCCAGCGCCTGCACCTTTAGCTTTTGGGCCGGAAGAAAACCATCCGTTAGCAATGCTAATGTGTATTTGTCACTTAATTGGTTAAGAGCATCCCGGCTATCCTGTGGCAATTTTATCTTCGGCCTATGGTTTCGATATGCTTCAACGAGCTGTGCAATTAGCTTATCGTCAAAGCTTACACCAAGCTTGTCGAAGACCGCATTAAAAGTCTTTGTGCGATTACCTGTGCTAAACTCCTTCCAGAGCGCATCAAAAATTCGCTCCGCAGTCGGCATATTTGCTAACTTGCCAACAGACTCTGCGACCGCTGCAAATCCGCTTTTGCAATACTCGACCTCATCGTAAAGCGTGTCATCTAAATCAAAGGCAACAGACGTTATCATGTTCGTGACTCGTGATTCGTGGTTCGTATTTCGTGATTCGCGTGTTGTAGTTTGCGTCCGGTCTTTCACAGGATATATACAATGTGCTATACACTACACGCCAAGCACAGTATAATTTTACACGTTGGCGGCTTAAATGTCGATATTTTTACCTGGTGAATGGTAGTTGGTAATTTGATGCTGGCGAGCGTATCCGGAATAGAAAGGTGAGGTTATGAAATTTCTACAGATAATGCGGCCTGCACACTGGACCAAAAATATGTTTGTCTTTGCGGCGATAATATTCGGGAAAAAGCTTTTTGGCCCGGCTGATGAGGTGCTTCTGGCTGTCTGGAGTGCCGTTGCCGCTTTTTTTTGCTTCTCTCTGGCCGCATCCTCTATCTACATCTTTAACGACATAATCGACCTCAAGGCCGATGCCCTCCACCCCGAAAAACGCACAAGACCCATCGCCGCCGGTGCCGTCGGCATTGGTTCCGCCGCCATAATGTCGGTTTTGTGTGCAGCAATAGCCCTTCTTGGCAGTTTTCTGCTTACCCCCAACTTTGCAGTCGTCATTCTTGCTTACATTGTTCTGATGGTTCTCTATTCGGTTCTGCTTAAACAGGTGATGATTCTGGATTGCGTGGTAATCTCGGTCGGCTTTTGTCTTCGGGCCATTGCAGGGGCCGTTGTGGTGGGCGTAATTATCTCGCCTTGGCTTATTATTTGCACCTTCGCGTTGTGCTTGTTTTTGGCCTTTAGCAAGCGTAGCGGCGAGATAACACACCTCGGAGAAGATAGCGAATTATTTCGTAAGACCTTAGCCGGCTACACGCCTGAGCTATTGGCGCATATGTTGGATGTTACCAGCGGCCTTGCGGTCGTATGTTTTCTGCTTTATGCGATGGACGATAGGACCTTCAAAATTTTTGGCACTAATAACCTCGTCTATACTACACCGCTTGTCTTGTATTGTATCTTCCGATTTAGCGCCTTAATCCAGAAGGGCAAATTTTCTGAGCCGCTCCATGTGATTCTAAAAGATGTGCCGTTTCAGCTTGGACTTGCTCTATGGGTTTTGTCCTGTGTTGCCATTATTTATGCCGACAAGTTTGGCTTCGACTTTGGCCGTATTTGGACATACTGAGAGGGATCGGGAGTCAGGGGTCGGGGGACAGGGCGAGGCGACGGCAATCAAGATTTGATGATGGAATGAATGGCAAATGGGAAGGCAGAGGTTACAAAAGGTTTTGGCCGCCGCTGGTATTGATTCTCGCAGAAAATGCGAAGAATTGATACTCAATGGTGCCGTTTCCGTCAACTCTCAGGTGGTAGATAAGCTCCCTGCCTTTGTTGACCCGCAAATAGATGTCATTACAGTCCACGGCAAAAAAATTCACGCTGAGCAGAAGGTCTATTTTCTTTTGAACAAGCCCAAAGGCGTGATTTGCACTAATTACGACCCTCAGGATAGAAGAAAGGCAATAGACCTTGTTCCTTCTGGGCAGCGTATCTTCTGTGTCGGCCGGCTTGACACCGATACAACCGGCCTGATTGTCCTCACTAACGACAGCTTGCTGACAAACAAGCTGACGCACCCAAGATACGAAGTCCCTAAGACATACGTTGTCAGAATCGAAGGTTATATCGACGATGCAGCGGTAGAAAAGCTCCGGAAAGGTATCTGGTTCGCTGAAGGCAGGACCGCCGGCGGCTCCGTAAGGGTGCTTGGCCGTGGCCGCCAGGAGTCCCTGATTGAAATTACTATTCGACAGGGGCTGAATCGCCAGATTCGCCGGATGCTTGCAAAAGTTGACCTGCCGGTCAAATCGCTCAAGCGAACTCAAATCGGCACAATCACAGACCGAGGGCTGGGCGTAGGCAAATTCAGGCCGCTAACCAATGCCGAGGTCCAATACCTGAAGAAAGTGTAAAATTCAAAGCTAAAAATGCAAAACTGTTGAAGAAAAGTTTTGGGTTTTGAATTTTGGTTTTGAGCTTTTCACTTTCAATTTTACGCTTTTACCGCCAGGCCGATTCCCACAACCAGGTGTCGGCGAAGAGTGCGAAATCTTTTATGTTGACCTGTCCATCGAGATTAAAGTCGGCTACGTTAGTATAAAGGCCCGGCTCCCAGATAACATTGCAATTACCGGATAGGCCGCCTTGCGGGATAACATAGCCGCCCTTCATATAGATTGTGCCGTTGCAGGTCGTCTGGCCGGTAATGAGCGTAAGGCCGTCGCTTATCTTCAATGTCGCACCGTCCCTGATTTCCACATCGCCGACGATATTTGTCGGCCCTGTAAGTTTGATTATACCGTTGGTGTCAATTACCACATCGCCGCTAATTCCGCCAAATCCCGCAAAATTTGCATCGGCTTTCTGCGTAATCGTTGTCGCTGCCAGAGTCCCGCCAAGCAGTTTAATTACGCCATTTGGTTCATTAACCAGATTGCAATCAAACGCAACACCACCGCCAGCGTTGACTTCGACTATGCCAGCATTGTTCACGTCTGATGTCATGCCCATGTCATAGTGTAAAACATACAAGTGCCTGATATTGAGCGAACTCATCGGTGTATTAGTCAAGGTCCCTTCATTCACAAATAGTCCCTCAGCACCAGTGGCAGCGACAAGTGAACCACTATTTGCAGAAATTGTACCTTTATTTGATAATCGCTCACCTCCAAAAATTATTCCAAACCCGGTAATTTCGCCGGTACTGTTGTTATCCAAAACTTCACCTCCGCTACATCCTCCACCATATATCCTGATCTGTCCGGTATTATTCAGTATCTGGTCAACATCAAAATCGTGGTATGAAGCGACTATAACTAGACCTTCATTCTGGCAATCACCCTCTATTCCCACCTTTCCGTTAGCCTCTATGATTCCACCAGCAGGATTAAGCAAATCGCCGTAAATACGCCCGCCCCAGAAATCCATCAGTCCACCATTGCTATTCGTTACGTTGGCCTCAATCTCAAATACTTCCAAACCCCAAGCTGTAATTTCCAACTCACCGTTATCCGTCAAACTGGCATAACCTGTATCTGTTAATGTTAAAGTAACAGGAGTCAATCCCTCTCCATGCAACTCTACTTCATCTCCCTTGCAAGACAGTGTATCAATAGTATGGCTATACTTTAGTTGAACTTCAACTTTGCCGCTACCACTATTAATTGTTACAGCAAAGGTATCAACTCCGTTTTCCGGAACAATCGCAGGACTCCATTTGCCCGCGTCTTCCCAACTGCCTCTTGCGCCGCCGACCCAGGTGGAATTAATCTGCTCGGCCTGCAGATTGAACGCCCAAATTGCGCATACGATTGCTATAAGAGCCAATTCTTTTCTAAACATAACCCACCTTCCTTTCTTTTTTGCAAAGTGAATCGAGACCCACGGTAAAACCGTGGGCTAAATACAGCAGATTGAATTTCAAACTTTCACCGTTTGACACTCCTCATTTATTTCCTCTGGTAATATAAACGAAATTGGGCTAAAATGTCAAGAAAATTGTGGTATTGCGTGGTTTTTGGGGTAAAATCCAGCTCTATTCTTGCAATTTCTATGGAAAATCGTATATTAGTGGCTCGTGAATAGTGAATTGTGGTTTGCGGCTGGTGGATGGTTAAAGGGTAAATGAAGGTCAAAAGCTACAAAGAGTTAGATGTCTGGAAAAAGGGTATAGAGATTGTTGACCGGATATATGAGATTACGGCAGACTTTCCGCAAAGCCAATTATATGGTCTTACTTCTCAGATGCAAAGGGCTGCGATTAGTATACCATCGAACATCGCTGAAGGTTTTGCCAGAGGCCATACTGCTGAATACAAACAATTCCTGCGTGTGGCTTTAAGCTCCTGTGCGGAGCTCGATACCCAATTGGTCATTGCTCGTAGAAGGAATTATGTTACAGAGGCAGAATATTTGGAGCTTCAAAAGAACTTGGACCACGAAAGTCGAATGATAATGAATCTCATAAAGAGCTTGAGCAAAAATGTAAAACCTTGATTACGAATCACAAGTCACGAGTCACTATTCACCAAAAAAACAAGGAGTGAAAGTAATGCCCAGAGTTTGTTTCTTTACAGGTAAACGCACGGTGGGTGGCCGAAGTATCACCAGGCGTGGTAAGGCCAAATATCTTGGCGGCGTCGGTAGAAAAATCACCGGCATTGCCAACAGAAAGTTCAAGCCGAACCTTCAGAAACTCCGCGTCGTTGTCGATGGCAAGGCCCGCAGAATCAGGGTCTCCACCAAAGCTATACGAATGGGACTGGTTCAAAAACGGCAAAAACGAAATTACTCGCCCGCCGCATCCGGCGCCGGCACATCGTCCACAGTCGATAAGCCCGCTGAAAAGACAACCAGCTAAAGTTTGTTTCCACGTGGAAAGTTTCTTACAGCGAGGTGGGTTGCGCCTCGCTTTTAGTTTGTGCAGGAACTTAAAATGGAAAAAAGAATCGACGATGCGCTCGTAAAAAAAGTTGCTAAGTTAGCTCGTCTTGACTTAACCGATGCCGAGGTTGTGGAATTTACAGGCCAGTTAAGTGCGATTCTCGATTATATGGCCAAGCTTAATGAATTGGATACAACTGACGTCCAGCCGCTTGCGCATTGTTTGCCGATAAGCAATGTCCTCCGTGAAGACCATGTCAAACAATCTCTCGGAACGGAGGCCACATTAGCCAATGCCTCGCAGCGAGATGGCGATTTCTTCAAGGTCCCGAAGATACTCGATGATAGTTCCGGTGCGTAAGAGTCCAAAAGGAAGTTTGAGTCTGATTCGGAGGTTTTTCAATGAAGACAAACTGTTTAATATGTTCTGCATTAGTGTCTCTGTTTGTGGTTGGTTGTATGAAGATGGAGTCAGCTAAAATGAAATACGACCCGGTTCTGTCGCCTGGCCAGCATCCGCAGGTGTTTGATAAGACCGTCACTAAGACCTTCCACTGTCAGTATTTGTTATTTCTGCCCGAGAGCTACGGCCATAAAAAACAGCGCTGGCCGGTAATTTTGTTCCTGCACGGCGCCGGCGAACGCGGCGATGATTTGAATCTCGTCAAGAAGCACGGCCCACCCAAGATAGTAGAAGAACGAAAGGATTTCCCCTTCATTGTCGTCTCTCCACAGTGTCCTGCAGGTGATTGGTGGACGGAGAAGAACGAAGTGCTGATAGCGCTGCTCGATGATGTTATCGCCCGATGCGATGTGGATAAGGACAGGATTTATCTAACAGGTCTTAGTATGGGCGGCTACGGGACCTGGACCTTGGCTTCTGCGTATCCGGAGCGTTTTGCCGCCATCGTGCCTATTTGCGGCGGCGGAAAACCCTTTATAACGGATAAACTAAAAACTGTGCCCGTCTGGGCCTTTCACGGCGCAAAGGACCCCCTCGTTCCCCTCAAGGAATCTGAAGATATGGTCAATGCTATAAAAAAACGCGGCGGCGATGCCAAGCTGACGATTTACCCAGACGCAGGCCACGATTCCTGGACCGAAACCTACAACAATCAACAGCTTTATGATTGGTTCCTCCAGCATAGGAAAAACCAGTCAAAGTGATTTTTGATACGTTGCAATGATAGACCTAAGTGTGAAAGAATTGCGTGACGAAATTGCCTCGCGCCGGATTACAAGCGTCGAAGCAACTAAAGCGACCTTCGAGCAAATAGACAAACTTGAGCCGGTAATCGGCGCCTACATCAGCACTTTTCGCCAGGCCGCTCTCGAAAAGGCAGCAGAGATTGACCGCCGGATAGCGTCCGGCCAGCCGGTAGGGGGGCTGGCTGGCGTGCCGGTTGCGATAAAAGATAATATGTGCACAACCTTTGGCGCCACAACCTGTGCATCAAAAATCCTGGAGAACTTTCACTCGCCTTACAACGCAACGGTCGTCGAAAAACTGCTCTCCGCTGATGCAGTGATAGTCGGCAAGACTAATATGGATGAGTTCGCGATGGGTTCCAGCACAGAAAACTCCGGCTTAAAGCGAACGGTCAATCCCTGGGATACAAATCGTGTTCCTGGCGGAAGCAGCGGCGGCTCCGCCGCCGCAGTGGCAGCGGGACTATGTTTCGCTGCCCTCGGCTCCGACACGGGCGGCTCGATTCGTCTGCCGGCAAGTTTCTGCGGCATCGTCGGGCTAAAGCCGACATACGGCAGGGTCTCGCGGCTCGGCCTTGTCGCCTACGGCTCAAGCTTGGACCAGATTGGCCCAATAACTCGCAACGTCGCCGATGCAGCGCTAATGATGAATGTTATTGCCGGACACGACCCCGCCGATAGCACAAGTGTCAGCGAATCAATTGCCCCTGTTTGTGATTATTTTGAAAAACTCGATGAGCCAGTAGAGAAACTTAAAATTGCGATTGTGCCGCAGTTTAACGCAGGTGCCGACCAAAAGGTCCAAAACACCCTTTACGAAGCGATAAATGTATATAAAAAGCTTGGGGCGGAAATTATAGAAGTGGATATGCCTTATCTTGATTATGCCATCGCTGCTTACTACATAATTGCAACCGCCGAGGCATCCAGTAACCTCGCTCGCTATGATGGTGTGCATTATGGCTATCGTAGCGAAACCGCGGCCGATTATATCGAGGTTTATACTAAATCACGAGCAGAGGCCTTTGGCAAAGAAGTCAAAAGGCGGATAATGCTCGGCACCTACGCTCTTTCGAGCGGCTATTACGATGCCTATTATCTAAAGGCCCTTAAAGTCCGAAATCTAATACGCACCGATTTCGTCAAAGTTTTTCAAAAGTGCGACTGCATTATGATGCCCGTCTCGCCTACAACTGCTTTCAAAATCGGCGAAAAGATTGATGACCCCCTGACTATGTATCTCTCGGATGTCTATACGATAGCTGCTAATTTGGCCGGCATCCCCGCCATTAGTATCCCTTGCGGTTTTGATGATAGCGGGCTGCCTATCGGCTTGCAGATTCTTTCACCGCCCTTTACCGAAGATAAACTGCTGCGGATATCACGAATGTTCGAGAAAGAAACAGACTGGCACAAAACTAAGCCAGCGATTGTCGGCGAACAGGTAAAATAAAAGTTCTAAATACGAATATCGAAGCACGAAACAAATCCGAATGACTGAAATGACACGTAAGTGTCACCCTGAGCGCAGCGAAGGGTCTCGTTTACTTGAGAATAATGAGATTCTTCGCTTCGCTCAGAATGACACCAGAACTGTCAGTTTTGAAAATTTGATATTTAGGTTTTGAACTTGTTTCGGATTTCGGATTTTGAATTTCGGATTTATAAGACATACAATAGATGACAGAAGTGCAATACAAACTCATCGTTGGGCTGGAAATCCACGTGCAGTTGTGCACCAAAACCAAGATGTTCTGCAGTTGTGCGCTTGAATTCGGCGCACAGCCCAATAGCAGGGTCTGTCCGGTGTGCCTGGGTATGCCGGGCGCTCTGCCGGTGATGAATAAGCAGGCGATTGAATATTCTGTTTTAGTGGCGATGGCCCTTAATTGCGAGATTGCTGCCTTTACAAAGTGGGACAGAAAAAGCTATTACTACCCTGACTTGCCTAAGAACTACCAGATAAGCCAGTATGATTTGCCGCTCGGCAAAAACGGTTTCATCGAAATACCGCTCCTGGAAGTTAAAAGGCAAAAGGCAAAAGGTAAAACCGAGGAGCTGCAAAAGCCGCTCGACATCACACAAACCAAAAGAATCGGGATAATCCGGGCGCATCTCGAAGAGGATGCGGGCAAAAACCTCCACGCCACAGGTAATTTCTCCCAGGTAGATTTGAATAGGGCCGGCACGCCGCTGCTGGAAGTTGTTACTGCCCCCGATATAAATAGCGGCGCCGAAACGCGGGCACTGGCTATGGAGCTCCAGCGGATAGTTAGATACTTAGGCGTCTCCGAAGCCGATATGCAAAAAGGCAATATGAGGTTTGAGCCGAATGTCAATCTGCTTATAACCAAAGATGGCCGGCAATACAAAACCCCCATAGTCGAAATCAAAAACCTCAACAGCTTCCGCGCGCTGGAACGCAGCATCGACTATGAAGAGCAAAGGCAGTTAGATGAATTCCTCGAAACAGGTATAGTAATGGATGTGGGCAATAAAACAACGCGCGGCTGGGACGATGAAAAAGAAATAACCATCCTGCAAAGAGAAAAAGAAGAGGCGCACGATTATAGATATTTTCCCGACCCCGACCTTGTGCCGGTGGAATTCACCAAGGCATCTCTGACACAAATCCGCTCGTATTTGTGCGAGTTACCGCTCAAAAGGCAAATCCGTTATATCAGTGAATATAAATTAAGCGATTATGATGCAGGTGTCTTGACAGCCGAGCGTCCGACAGCAGAGTTTTTTGGAGAAGTTGTTGCCGCCGGTGCTGTTCCCAAAAGGGCTTGCAATCTCCTTACGCAGGTCGGCCTAAAATTGGCTAACGAAGCTGGATGCTGCCTCCCTGAATTGGGGCTGAAACCCAATGATGTAGCAGAGCTGACAAGAATGGTCGAGACCGGCGAAGTTAGTGCTACAGCCGGAAACACTATTATGGAGGAAATGGTAAAAACCCACCAAAATCCCAGGACAATAGCCCAGAGACTCAATCTCGTCCAGAAAAGCGATGCAGGCCAGTTAGAGGCCATAGTTGACCAGGTCCTTGCAGAAAATCCAAATGCGGTCAGCGATGTAACTGCCGGCGGCAAAAAAAGCGATAAAGCCAGGAGTTTTCTGCTTGGCCAGGTCATCCGAAAAACCGAAGGCCAGGCAAATCCAAAGGTCGTTTCAGAAATTCTTTCAAAAAAATTGCCTTGACATCTTTATAAATCCCCCTTAAAAAGTAGGAAATGCTAACGCTGACAAATCGTTCAAAGGATTGAACGGGTAACCGGGATTGAATAGCGGGATTATCTGTTCTGACCGAGCGGCTTTTTGAGCGGGGAGCGCAAGGATGCAGGATTTGGATGCTGGCAAAAGGAAGCTCACGGGGGAAATTCAGGCGCTTCATTCGCGCATAGACAAGTTAGAGCAAGTCAGTTCCAGCTTACCCAAGCACAAAAACGTGGATGACCCGTTGGATAATGCCTGGCGCGAATGGGAGTCCACCTTTGATGCTATAAAAGATTCGGTTATACTTACCGACAGCGACTTCAAAATCGTTCAGGCCAACCTTGCAACATCTCGGCTTTTTAATAAATCCCTCGATGAAATAGTCGGAAAAACCTGCTGGCAGTTAGTCCACGCCACAGACACCCCACCCAAACAGTGCCCGCTGAAAAAGATAAAAGACACAAAGAAGCACGAAGAAATTGAGCTTTATCTATCCGAAAAAGACATCTGGGTAGAGGCCTCGGTGAGCCCTATACTCGACCAGGAGGGCAAGGTAAATGGTGTTATTCGTATCTTGAGAGATATCACAGACCGCAAAAAGGCACAGGAGGCCCTGCGGGAATCCGAACAAAAATTTAGAACTATTTTTGATAACACAAGCGACGGGATGTTTCTTTTTGATTTGGAAGCCAAAAAATTCTCGATGTGCAATAAGGCCTGGCTGCAAATGCTGGGCTATACTCAAGAAGAATTTATGAATCTGGCCATCGAAGATTTACATCCCAAAGAAGACCTTCCTTTTATTTATTTACAGATTGAAGAGTTCGCAAAAGGGAGAAAGGGAATACGTAATGATATCAGATTTAAGCGAAAAGATAGAAGTATTTTTTTCACGGATTTGAGCCCGGACCTGGTAACACTTGGCGGGAAAAGACATATATTGATTGCCGTTAAAGACATAACTGAGCGTAGGCGCTCGGAGGAGTTATTACGAAAAGAAAGGGATAAGGCACAAAAATATCTTGATGTCGCAGGTGTTATGCTTGTCGCCATTGATGCCGAGCAAAGGGTCGGCCTGATAAACAAAAAGGGCTGCGAAATCTTGGAATACAAAGAAGAAGAAATCCTTGCCAAAAACTGGTTCGATAATTTCCTGCCGGAAAAAAACAGAGAAGAGGTAAGAGCGGTTTTCGAGAAGATTATAAGCGGTGAGATTGACTCGCTTGAGTATTATGAAAATCCCATCCTTACCAAAAATGGCGACCAGAAGCTGATTGCCTGGCATAATACCGTCCTTCGAGACGAAAAAGGCCAGGTTATCGCAACCCTAAGCTCCGGAGAAGACATCACCGAGCGCAAGAAGGCAGAAGAGGCGCTGCGGGAAAGCGAGGATAAGTACCGTCTCCTCTTCGAGAACGCAAATGATGCCATTTACCTCCATGAGGTTTCGCGGGAGGGGCCAAGGAAAATTTTTGCGGCAAACGAAGCGGCCTGCCGGATGCTTGGCTATACCCGAGAAGAACTCCTCCGGATGACGATTGCCGATATTGACGTGCCCGAACAGATGGAGAAGATTCCTGCAATTCTTGACCGGCTCTTCTCGGAAGGGTACGCGGTCTTTGAAACTGAGCACGTGCGGAAAGATGGATCCAGAGTTCAGGTTCTTGTCAGCATACGCACCTTCGATCTTCATGGCACTATGGTAATGCTGTCAATTGTCAGGGACATCACCGAGCGCAAGAAGGCGGAGGAGGCGTTGCATTTTATTCGGTTTGCACTCGATAATGCAGTCGAGACGATGGTCTGCTTAGGCCAGGACGCGCGCTACATTGATGCTAACGATGCTTTCTGTCGCTCTGTGGGCTATTCGCGAGAAGAACTATTATCAATGACCGCTCACGACATAGACCCAAACTATTCAGCCAAAATTTGGCCTGAGTTCTGGGAAAAACTAAAGCAAAGTGGTTCTCTTACCTTTGAATCTTGCCACCGCACAAAGGATGGGAAAGTTTTTCCCGTCGAGGTCACAGTGACTTTTTTTGAATACAAAGGTAAAGAATATCACTGCGGGTTCGCACGCGACATCACCGAGCGCAAGAAGGCGGAAGAAGAATTAAGGGAGAAAGAGAAAAAATGGACATCCCTAACAGAAAATACTAATGACATTATCATGATTGTAGACAGCAAAGGTGAACTCCAGTATATTAACAAAACCATACCCCCATATACCCCGAAAGAGACCGTCGGAAAGTCGGTATACGAATATGTGCCAAAAGAACAACACGATACAATGAGAAATTCATTAACAAACGTTTTCAAAACAGGGAAGCCAGAGGATTATGAAGTTTCTTCGGTCATACCAAAGCTCGGCACCCTATGGTTTAGTACGAAAGTAGTGCCGATAAAAATCGAAGAGAACGTTGTTAACGCTATACTAATTTCTACCGACATCACCGAGCGCAAGAAGGCGGAGGAGGAAACAAAGAAGTTCAAAACTATTTCTGACAAAGCAGGTTATGGCGTTGCGATATCTGACATTGAAGGAAACCTTCTCTATTGTAACAGCTCTTTTGCAGAGATGCATAGATATACAGCAGACGAACTCGTTGGTAAAAACCTATCTATTTTTCATAATAAAGAACAAATGAAAATTGTGGAAAGGTTAAAAGAGAAGCTCAGGCAAGAAGGCAGCTATGTTGCTGAAGAGGTGTGGCATAAAAGAAAAGACGACACTATCTTCCTTAGCTTAATGAATGGCACGCTTATAAGGGACGAAAATGGGGGACCCCTATTTATGGCTGCGACAGCCATCGACATCACCGGGTACAAGAAGGCGGAGGAGGCGCTGCGCGAAAATGAGGAAAAATATAGAGACCTTTTTGAGAATGCGCGAGAAGCAATACTTACGCTGGACCTGAAGGGCAACATAACCGGTGTAAACAAGCTGGTAGAAGAATACGGTTTCAAAAGAGAGGAATTGATAGGGAGAAGCCACTTTGACTTTATCGCTGAAAAATCCAGGAACAAAGCATTTAAGGAGTTTGAAAGATTAACCCAAGGCACTCCAGTAGAAGGTGAGGTCGAAGTAATTACGCCAAAAGGAAACAGAATAGTAGAATACAGGAACAACCCGATATGGCGCGGAGGACAAATTGTCGGAATTCAGGAAATTTTAATAGACGTTACCGAGCGCAAGAAAGCAGAACAACAACTTCTCAAGGACCAGGCGCAGCTTAAATCATTAGCTTCGCAATTAACATTAGCTGAAGAGCGTGAGAGGCGCCGACTTGCTATGGAGCTGCACGACCGAATCGGCCAGGCACTGGTTATTTCCAAAATCAAGTTAGAGGCCCTGCGCAAGAGCGGCTATGGTAAGAAGCTCGACAAGGCATTGGATGATGTCTGCAACTCGCTTGGTCAGACAATTCAGGATACGAGGACTTTGACATTTGACCTTGGCAACCCGATATTGT
>CAZKOQ010000038.1:0-15521 GCA_964554425.1 uncultured Pirellulales bacterium
AAAAAAGAATTTTTTTATATGTGTGTTCAAACCGAAATCATCACAAGCATTTGAAGGAGAACAACATTATGTTTAAGAAACTGATTTTCCTGTTTAGTATCGCAGCGGTGATAACGCTGGCCGCAGGAACAGCCATAGCAGGTGTTGCATACCCTAATCCACCCGGCGGCTGGACATACATCTACCAGGGTGACACAGTCGCATCAGCCGTTACTGCGGCATTAGACGGCACCTGGGACCATTATGATGCAACCACCGGCGGCTCGGATGCCTGGGATGGTTTGGGATTTGGCGCCGGCGCTCCAGGCGGCGTCGGCCTGCTTACTGACGGCGCCACAACCTTTCTACGCATTCAGGACTGCGGCGACCCCACAGATTATGCAATATCTGACCCATCTAACCGAAAATTAACTTTTGCACATAATATCACAAGCGAGGTCACCAACGGAACTACCATTCTCAATGATGGTGTTACTTTGTCCTTCCGGGCCCGTATTCCTACTACGCCTCCGCTGGATTCTCATCATCCGAATGGTGGCGGGGGAATCGTTGCCTGGACCACAATGGGGTATAACATTCACGATAATGGCTATGGCGCATTCGGTATCAAACAGGGGACAGGCGGCAATGGGGTCATTTCCTTCTCTTTGTGCATGGATACGGATGCTGGAACTATCTCAGGCAACGGCCTGACTATGAATAAACGAAACGGTATTGCTGTCAGCGCCGATGTGGACTCTGAGGATTCTGCAGGGACTGAGAACACGTTATTGGGCTTTGACCCTACCCAGTGGCACGAATTCTGGATTGTCATACAGGGAGACACCAGCGGTGGCGGCACGCACAAGGTTACTATTTATATGGATGGCTCAGTCTCGCCAACGTTTTTCCATGTTACAGCAGGCGACAAAGACGAATATGACTGGAGTGGGTATCTTGTTATGAGTCTTGGTCGAACAAATATAGCAGGAGCCCAGGACGTTGACTTTTTTGCCTACAAGCCGGGCCGAGTGCATCCTCCGGGTGCGATGACAAAAGCTTATACCCCGAACCCGGTCAATGGCGCTACGAAAATCACAAGCACTATATTACAGTGGCAGCCGGGCACAACTGCGGCCGCTCACGATGTATATCTTGGCACTGACTTAACCGCCGTAACCAACGCTACCACATCATCGCCTGAATACAAAGACCAAAAAGGTCAGGCCGACCTGCAGTATGTCGCAACGGGACTTACAGCGGCAACAACTTACTACTGGCGAATAGATGAGGTTGAGGAAGAAAGCATTATATATAAGGGCGATGTCTGGAACTTTACAACAGCAGGTTTAAAGGCATACGACCCCATCCCTGCTGACGGCAGCAAATATCTTGATACAACTGTGGAGCTTAGCTGGAGTCGCGGCTTTAATACCAAGGCGCTGAGCGGGCACGATGTGTATCTCGGCACCAATGCGACCACTGTTGCCAACGCCACGACTGCATCTGCCGAATTTAAGGCCAACCGCTCCTCTACTAACTATACTCCCCCAACTCTGGCGATTGATACCAATTACTACTGGCGGATTGATGAGCGTAATAACGACAATACGGTCACCAAAGGTGACGTGTGGAGCTTCAAAACAAAACCTATCATCCCAATTACCGACCCCAATCTTCTGACGTGGTGGAAGCTCGATGAAGGCGAGGACACTTATATCGTTGACTCATCCGGCCACGACCATTATGGCGCCTTTGGCTCACCAGCTCCAACCTGGACCACCGGCTTGATTGGAAATGCACTTCAGTTCGCAGGAAATGGAGATTACGTGGAAGATGCCGACGGGGGAACTTATCTAAACGGCTTGAGCGCCCTGACGGTCTGCGTGTGGGTCAAGTCCGACCTAACCGGTACAGACAGAGGTTTCGTCATTTTTGACTATCCCGAAACAGGTGACAGCATGAATATACGTTATGACGCATCCGGTTCAATCGCCGGCGGCACAAACGTGATTAAGTTTGGAGTTACATCTACCGGCGGCGGCCAGGAAAACGAGAGCTCCAGCAACATTCAAGTTACCGACTGGCAGCACATTGCGATAACCTGGAGCAGCGGACAGGTAGTGCGGCTGTATATTAACGGCATATTGGACACGCTGTCATCCGAGGGCGCAGCAACGACCGGCACCACGACTGGATGCACCAAGTTAGTAGTAGGCAAGGGCTGCAAAGATAGCGCCAGTGCATCGTGGGATGGTATGGTCGATGATGTCCGCATTTACAACAAGGCCTTGACAGCAGACCAGATAAAACAAGCTATGAGAGGCGACCCGAAACTTGCCTGGAATCCCAAGCCGGCTAATGGGTCAACGCCACAGTTAGATAGCGTAACACCCTTGAGCTGGTCGGCGGGAAGCATGGCAAGTATGCACGATGTCTATTTTGGCAGCGATAGAACCGCTGTATCCAATGCCACCACATCAACAGCAGGGATATATCGAGGCCGCCAGGTTGCTGCCTCTTATACCCCGCCTGAATCTCTTGACACCTTACAGAGCTACTACTGGCGCATTGACGAGTATAACACCGATACTACTATCACAAGAGGCGTGGTCTGGAGTTTTACGGTGGCCAACTACCTAATTGTTGACACCTTCGAGGACTACAATGATAGTTATCCAAAGAGGATATGGGAGAACTGGATAGACGGATGGGGCACATTAGACCCACCGCCAGGCATCCCGGGCAACAACACCGGCTCGACCGTGGGCTATGCAGACGCACCTTTTGCCGAACAGAGCATCATTCACGGCGGCAAACAATCAATGCCGCTCGAGTATAATAACGCCAAAACTCCATATTATTCCGAAACCGACCGAACGTTTGCCACGGCTCGAGATTGGAGCGCTTATGGCGTAAAGGCATTGACGCTGTGGTTCAGAGGTTACCCGGCAGCAGTGGGCAGCTTCATACAATCGCCGCCGGGCACCTATACGATAACCGCCTTAGGCGCAGATATATGGGATGTGGCGAATCCAAGAAAGACCTGGTTCCACGATGAATTCCACTATGGCTACCAGCAAATAACCGGCAATCTGGTAACAATTGCAGCAAAGGTAGAGAGTGTTACCAACACAGACCCGTGGGCGAAGGCAGGGGTGATGGTTCGCGATTCGCTCGACCCGAACTCGGCTCACGCGATGGTCTGCCTCACACCTGGACAAGGTGTTTCCTTCCAGTATCGCGCAACGGCAGGCGGCGCCAGCACAAATGCCCTGCAACAGACCGGCCTTTCCGCTCCTTACTGGGTAAAGCTGGAGTTTGACGCCGCGTTCGGCAATTTCAGGGCCTACCATTCGTCTGACGGAAGCAACTGGTTGCCGTTAGGCACTCAACAGGCAATTGCAATGACGGCGCCTTTCTATGTAGGCCTGTCCTTGACAAGCCACAACGTCAACGCAATGTGCACAGCCAAGTTTAGCAATGTTACCATTACCGGCGCATCCGGAACCTGGGGCAATCAAGACATCGGCATAACAAGCAATGTCGCTGCGCCGTTGTATGTTGTGCTTACGGATTCGAACGCCAAGACCGGCAAGGTCAACAATGAAGCCGACCCCAACGCAGTGCTGCAAGGCGCCTGGCAGGAATGGAACATCGACATGAAGAATTTTGCCAACGCCGGCGTGAACCTAAATGCCATAAAGAAAATCACAATCGGCGTGGGCAACAAAGCCGCTCCACAGCCAGGGCCTACAGGGATGCTATTCATTGACGACATCCGGCTCTACCTGCCAAGATATGTTCCCGGCAAGGGGACGCCGCTCACCGCCGACCTTAATAGTAATGGTGCGGTCGGCTACGAAGATGTTGGCATACTGGCAAACGACTGGCTCGAAGGAGATTACACAATCTCTGCAACGGCTCCAAAAGACGCCAACCTCGTGGTCCGCTATCAATTCGAGAACAACACACAAGATAGCTCCGGGCACAATCTACACGGAACACCACAGGGAACGCCAACCTATGAAGCCGGTGCGGCAGGCCAGGCAGTCAAACTCGAACCTAATGATTATGTGGACTGCGGAAATCCAACAGCACTCGATTTCGGAACAGGCAATTGGTCCGTGTGCGGCTGGGTAAAAACGACAATGACCGGCACCGGCGATGCCAATAAAGGCACTATATTTGCCAAGGGCGGAGACCAGGACGGCGGAATTCGCTATACACTGGCGGTGAACGAAATACAAAGCAGCAAAGTTACCCTGACCACAGATGACAATGTTTCAAAAATCCAGGTTACCAGCACCATTACAGTCAACGATAATGCCTGGCACCATGTCGTCGGGGTAAGGGATGGTTCCACTTTGCGATTGTATGTCGATGGCTTCCCGGACGGAACCACTACCCTACCCGCAGGATATGACCTTGCGGGGACAAGCCAGCGTAACGGCTATGTCGGAGTCATTACAAACCAATCAGACGGCACCTTGCAAAAATTCCTTAATGGCTCGGTTGATGATGTGCGGGTTTACAGCTATGCCCTGTCTAATAGCGAGATACTGTCCGTTATGGGTCTGAGCCAGTTGTATGTGCCGATATCATCGCCGGCTGAAATATATAACGCTGAGCCGATTAACTCCAGAAGAGTCAATTTCAATGACCTCTCGACTATGAGCGGTCAGTGGCGTAAGAAGCAAATTTGGCCGGAATGGTAAGCGCGTAGGACAACACTGATTATCCTTGCATCAATCCGGGGCCTGCACCGAACCAATCGGTGCAGACCCCGGTTGTTTTTATGACGCTTCTGTCTCCGGTCTGCCAAAATTTTCCTGTTCTCCACAATCTGCCATTCCGCTATACTCTTTGAAATCTGTAGCCAATTGTGCAAGTTGCTTCCAAGAACTGCTTTACCAGACAAGAGCAAAAAGGAGCAAGTATGAGAAATATAATCAGAATTATTTTGGCATTCATCGTTGTTACAATGTCAACGCCCATAGCAGCCAATCAATTGTCAGCTCGGGCATTATATAAGGCGGAACTGCCGCAAAACGCACACCAAAAAATGGTTGCCACCGTTGAAATTACCCTGAACCAGACCGCTGACCAATCCACACAAATCTGGCACAAAATCACCTGCACCAAGCTCAACGAAGAGAGCTTTACTATTTGGTTTTTGGCTGACAACAATTTATTTGCAGCCAAAAGTGAAAGACCTGTAACTTTCCTCCGCTATATCCTGCAAGAACATGGACAGCCGCCCATTGAGTATATTGAGCAGCGTAGCGGGCAGCCATTGCTTCCATTGTTCAACTTCAGAGAGAAACTTTTACCACGCTCAATTAGTGACACCAATGAGCCGCTCTTTGAGAAGGGCACATTCTTGGGGCATCTCTTGATTCGCCAGAGGTTTCTCGACCCAGAACAAATTGAGCCGCCCGAGAATATAACCAAATTGGCGCTGAATCCTGAGCTATTGATTGGCACTGGCCGAAATTTCCGGGACGATGGAACCGGCAGAAAAAGTCCAACCGATAACTACAATTACACCCCATTCACCCAAAAAGATTACAACGATATGATTGCCGCCGGCTTCAACTACTTCACGGCCAAGGGAGAGCAGATAGAGTGGATTCGCCGGCGAGCGGTCTTTTATGAGGGCTACTCGCCGCAAATAGCTTTCCCTGAGGAGCTTTTCCGCCCAAATTTTATGGGGCTTGCAATGTTCATTGATGAGCCGGCCAGCATATTAGCCGGCAAATACCCGAAAGATGCCTCGCCAATCCAGGCGGTCAAAATGATTCAGCAGCACATCCTCCAGCAGCGAGACGACAAATCATATATGCATGTATTGAAGGAGGCAGGAATCAACCTCGGCACGCTTGAACTGATAGAGCCAGCCGTTCCTATATGGGAGACCTACGTTGGCACCAGCTACTACCAGCTCGCGGCGTATCCTTATGGCTTCATCCAGGAGTGCCGCTGGGCAAACCAAGCCGACAGTTCGGACGGTCGCGGGCGGTTATTACAACGAATCAATGCAGAATTTGGCACTCAAATTCCTCTTGAGCCGAATAATTTATTTTTATGGTCATATTCACAAATGATAGGGCCGGCGCGGGCACTCGGTGCAAAATGGGGTATGGCTATATACGGCCAGGCAGAGCCGGATTTGCGATTGCCCTCTATGAAGCTCGCTTACGACTTGGGAGCATCATTTATATGGTTCTGGACGAGCGACCACGACCACCACGTTCCATATACCGAGCAGCTTGCGCTGACCCATGCCATTACGGCTTATGCAAAATCACATCCCAGGCCGCCGACAAAGGAAATTCTTCGTCGGGCCAAGACAGCTATAGTCCTGCCATACGGCTATACCCTGCCGAGCTCCTGGGAGCTGGATATGTTCGGCTCATACATCTTCCCTATGTCCCGCAAGAACGAACTCGGCCTGACCTACAAGCAGGTCCTCACGCCGGCAATCAAAGAAATCGAACGCCTCCTGAGAAACAACATTCTCTATGATGTCGTCCCCGCCGGGCAAAAGGCATCCTTCAATCCCACCGAATATGAAGAGATAATCTGGATAGAGGAAGATGGAACGATGCGAAGGTCAAAATCGCCTGCTGCCCATCTATAATTCGTCCGAGGCGGGTTGGACAGATGGCCACGTGGAAAGTTTTTCTTCGTCGCAATGCCGTCGGGCATCCCAAGTGGGAGTCATACCGATGCAAGTTTCCATCACTTCCGACGGCTACACGCCTTATCCCAATGGCGTCGGGCCCGGCATCTTCTATCTACACGCCAGCTCCATCTCCAAATAGTAAGCTTCACTTTTTGTCATTCCAGCGAAACCTGTCCTGAGCGAAGTGGATTAGCCACAAAGACACAAAGGCACAAAATAAAAATGAATTTATCACAACTTGGTGTCTTGGTGCCTTCGTGGCATAAAAATAAAGAGTCGAAGGAGCGGCAATCCAGAAAATCAGCAAAAAAAATTTGCTATGCCTATTGACAAGGAACGATAATCTGGAAAAAGTAATGGCTATCGGTTATATGCAAAAAGATGAAGCATTAACTAATGGTGCGCTTACATAAACATTCAGATATTAGGAGGTAACTGTTATGAGAGCCGTTGCAGTAGATTCCTTAGCGGTTTTGCTGGCTATGGCATTTTCATTAGCTTCTCCCTGCGCAAGCTTGGCAAAAGTCAAAGCATGGCAAGGCACAGTAACAATTCCAACCTACGGATGGGAGGAAGATGTCAATCCCAAGCTCTGGGATCTTGAAGGCCAGGTTAAATTTGCCACCACAGTCAAAGGTTCCATCGTCTATCCATATCCGATGCAAGACCACCTTTACCGGACGAAAGAAGAACGAACCTACAAAGCCCTGTTTCTTGAAAATGAATACCTGAAAGTAACCTGCCTGCCTGAATTGGGCGGCCGATTACACTCGGTTTTAGACAAAACCAAAGCCGAGCAGATGTTTCACTTCAATAATGTGATTAAGCCCGGCATGATTGCAATGCGCGGCGCCTGGATAAGTGGCGGCGTTGAGTGGAATGCCGGCCCACAGGGACACACTGTTACTTGTGTCTCACCGGTGGACGCGATTGTAGGCCGAAACTTCGATGGCTCTGCGTATATCGAAATCAGCAATCTGGAAAAAAGTCAACGAACCCAATGGATAGTGCGCGTTACTCTGCATCCCGGCAAGGCCTACATAGATGAGCAGATTCGCCTGTTCAACCCCATCGACGCCGTAAGCCCGTATTATTTCTGGAACTGCACTGCTTTTGTGAACCGACCCGGCACGCGCTTTATCTATCCTATGACGCTCGGAACCGACCACAACGCCGCACAATTCTTTTCCTGGCCTATTCACGAGGGAAAAGATTTATCCTGGCTCAAGAATTATGAAATATGGGCGTCGATCTTTTCCGTGGACTGCACTTTTGACTTCTTCGGGGCTTATGATGTCGATATGGACCGCGGCATTGTTCAGGTCGCTGACCACCGCCAGCTAAGCGGAAAAAAGGCGTGGACGTGGGGGACCTGGGACTTCGGCCTGGTCAGTCAAAAAAACCTCACGGACAATGACGGCCCATATATAGAGGTCCAAAGCGGGCCGCTGCCGACACAATCCGACTACGGGATGCTGCTGCCCAGACAGGAGGTCTCGTGGCAGGAGTTGTGGTATCCTGTGCATGGCCTGGGCGATGGCTTCGAATATGCCACGAAAGATATCGCAGTCCAGACCAGCGGGCAGGATGACACGCTCCGGTTGCGTATCATTGCGACTGCTGAATTTCCCAAGGCAGCTTGTATCCTTTCGCAAGGGGGGCGGGAACTGCTTAGAAGGCCGCTCGACCTTTCTCCGGCTGACCCGCAGGTGATAACACTTCACCCGGCGCCAAAGTCGCCGGTCGATGTGAGCATCAAGGCGAAAAATGGAGATTTGCTTGCCTCTTTCGCTACGCCGTTGCAAATTCCCAGAATATCTCCGCCGGAGAGGCCTGAGTTTATGACCAAATCAGATGAGAAGCTTAGCGTAGAGGAAATGTATCTGAAGGGCCGGAAATC
Organism: uncultured Pirellulales bacterium; assembly: GCA_964554425.1. Classification (GTDB taxonomy): domain Bacteria; phylum Planctomycetota; class Phycisphaerae; order Sedimentisphaerales; family Anaerobacaceae; genus CAYWXK01. The sequence goes on from CAZKOQ010000038.1 coordinate 8,568, forward strand.
CGACCTGGCGACAAATCGCAATAGCGCCCGTCGGTATTATGAAAAGGCATTGTCACAGGACGGACAATATGCACCTGCATTGCGGGACCTGGCGGTGCTCGATTTTGAGGCCGGTCTCTATGAGACAGCAATCGAGCGGCTGAAAAAGGCCCTGCTGCGCGACCCTGCCGACGGCCTGTCGTGGTTCTTCCTGGGCGCAAGTTACTTAAAGTTAAAAGACGAGTCAGAAGCATTGAATTCTGCTTACCACGTAATCAGGTGTTCAGGCACCACCTCGCTCGGCTATGATTTGGCCGGTCGTGCTTATATGCAGTTGAGAGATTACGCAAAAGCCACAGACGCCTTTGAAAAAGCCGTGCTGCTGAACCCGCACGACACCAGGGCGAGTGACCATTTGCTGCTCGCCTTGTATGCTGCGGGAAAAACCGACTCGGCCTACAAACGCGCTAAAGGAGTAATTGCACAAGACCCGACAGACCTTGTGCCAAGGGCGCTTATGGCCTTTCAAAACAAGCGCCAGATGGACCGTTTTGTGCAACAGGTGCGAGATTTCGTCGGCGAAGTTGATTTCGAGATGATGGAAACTGCCCTTGTTTTCGCAGAGCTGCAGCTCGCAAAAGAAGCCGAACAGCTTCTTTCGGCAGTGTGTGTCGAGGCGGTACCGCAAGGTCAGCAAAGTCCGCTGCCGCTTTACTACCTGGCTTATTTTGCGGCGCTGCAGGGAGACAAAAAAAGTGCCCGCGATTATTTGAGCCAGGCCGCAAAGACTTACCGCGACTACACCTTTCCATCCCAGCCGGAAGCCGTGGCGATATTCAAATACGCCCTTGAAGAGAATCCGGGTGACGCTTATGCACACTTGCACCTGGGAAATCTTTATGCGCATCTTGGCCGACTTGATGAATCAGCCGAGCACTGGCGAAAGGCCAGCGAGCCGGTTTTGTCCACAGGTTCCATCTTCGCCGGAGCCAGCATTGCGTTCCGCAATCTCGGCCTTTATGCCTGGGCGGTAGAAGAAGACCTTGCCAAAGCTGAACATCTCTATCGCAAAGCCATCGCCGCTCGCCCAAAAGACCAGACCCTGTATCGCGACCTCGCCGATATTCTGTTGGCAGCAAACAACCGTCCTGAGGCCATAAGGGTTCTCGAATCGACGCAGTATGACAAGACAAGGCGGCCAGACGTGGCTATTATGCTGGCCCAGGCCTACCTTGATGAGCACAAATATACCGATGCGATTACGCTGCTGGAATCTACGCCTTATTTTGTCAACTGGGAAGGCCAGACCATCACCTGGGACATTTTCCATAAGGCGCACATAGAGCGAGGCCGGCAGCACTTTGAAGACGGCAAATTTGAGCCGGCTCTGCAGGATTTCCAGGCGGCCCTGACCTACCCGGAAAACATCGGCGTCGGCCGGTCGAACAGACCCCAGGAAGCATACGCCCAATACTGGCGAGGAAAAGCACTCCAGGCACTTGGTCGCATCGAAGAAGCGCGCTTGGCCTGGCTGCAAGGAGAAGCCGGTTCGGAAGGCACTGACCAGCAAAATAAGCATCGCCAGCTCTGCAAAGAGGCCCTTTCAAAGCTAAGTGGCTAAATAAATTTCAAGCTGCCTCTATTAAAAAACTTGTTGCCATAAAGACAGCCAATTGAGTATAAAAAGGTGGCTCTCAATGCGGGCAAGGGGACGCTTGCCCGGAGCATAGCAGGCAAAAGCTTTATGATGTATCGAAAGAATGTAATTAGAACATCACACAGGCGAGAGATGATATGGATTTAACCACTATCGGTATAAAGACCAATTTTTGCTTTTTAGACTGGTGCATCGTCACGGGCTACCTGGTTGTCATCGTAGCTATTGGGATTTACTTAAAACGGTATGTCAGCAACGTTACAGATTTCATCGTGGCCGGCAGAGGACTGAAAACCTTTCTGGCGGCTGCGAGTATGATTGCAACCGAGCTATGCTTGGTCACGGTTATGTATTCGGCCCAAAAGGGCTTTACCGGCGGCTTCGCCGCCTTTCACATAGCGCTGGCCTCTGCTATTGTGGCGCTGGTCGTAGGCCTGACCGGATTTATCGTCGTGCCCCTGCGGGGGATGAACGTGATGACCATCCCGGAGTTTTACCACAAGCGATTCGGACGTGGCGTCCGCATCTTAGGCGGGACTATATTGGCGCTCTCCGGCATCCTCAATATGGGAATGTTCCTTAAAGCAAGCTCCATCTTTATGATGGGCGTTACCGGCCTGACCGAGGATATTCACCTGAAAATCATAATGACCGTTTTGCTAGGGATGGTATTACTCTATACTACTCTGGGTGGAATGGTCTCGGAAGTGGTCCTTGACTATATCCAATTCATAGTTCTATCCATCAGTCTTTTGGTTGCAAGTTTCTTTTGCATCAGATATCTGGGCTGGCAAAATATCATTCAGACCGTATCTCAACTAAAGGGAGAGGCGGGTTTTAATCCGTTTCACAGCGAGGGCTTTGGAACTTCTTATGTGATATGGATGTTCGTCCTGGGACTGGTGAATTGTGCAATTTGGCAAACGGCTGTGATGCGCGCCTGCGCCGCAGAGAGCACCAGAACGGTTAAGCGGATTTATACCCTTGCTTCGGTCGGATTTCTGATTCGGTTCCTGATACCTTACTTTCTCGGAATTTGTGCCTTTGTCTATCTTGCTCATAACGATAAACTTAAAGACATCTTCATCCCCAAGAATGGTCCCGCAGACCCGCAGGCAACCTTGATGGCTATGCCGGTATTCTTGAGTCAAATTCTTCCTGCCGGATTTATTGGCATTATCACAGCGGGGATGCTGGCTGCGTTTATGTCAACACACGATAGTTATCTATTATGCTGGAGCTCGGTGCTTACTCAAGATGTCGTGGCGCCGTGGTTCAAAAAAGGATTATCCTCAAAAGTGCGTGTATTGCTGATACGAATTTTTATTGTATTAATCGGCATCTACATTTTGGTTTGGGGACTCTGGTATGACTTAGGGCAAGACCTGTGGGATTATATGGCGATTTCCGGGGCCATTTATTTCACAGGGGCTATCCCCTTACTCGTATTTGGCATATACTGGAAGCGTGCAAGCAAAGTAGGGGCATATTTAGCCCTGATTTGCGGTTTCTTTGCTGTCATCGGACTAAAGCCGGTGCGAGACTCGGCGCTTGGTCTTGTCGGATTGTTTGGGACGCACGCCAGTCGCGTCCGGGCTTATGTGGACGCTATGCCGCCTGCAAAATGGAGTGCGTTTGTTGGGCTTAGCGTGATAGTGACGGCTACGATACTAATGGTAATAGGTTCACTTCTATTTCCGGACCGCCGTTCAAATATCCAGTCCACCCCACCGCTGATGGGTCTGGCGGGCAATGTTAAGGAATAGTAGGATATGAATTTCTGGATTAACTTCTGGTCCTGGTTTTTCTTTTTGAGTCTGGCTGTATTTGCGTTGCTCGTGGCAGTCGTCTTGGTCGGCGGTTTCTTCGATGTCTTTTCGCTACTCAAGACGCTTACCAAACAGCGCGACCAGCAAGAGCAAAGTCCCGGTGCCGGAAACGATGAACAGCCGTGAAAGACTGATGGCGACTCTACGCGGCGAACCGGTGGACCGGCCCGCCGTTAGTTTCTACGAAATAGGGGGCTTCCGGATTAACGCATCCGACCCCGATAAGTTCAACGTCTATAATGACCCCTCGTGGCAGCCGTTGCTGCAATTAGGAGAGGAACAAACCGACCTTATCCGTATGCGCAGCCCCATCAGGCCGCGCTCTCACGAGGTGGACATCGTTCCTTGCGCGTCTGGTGCCGAAAAGCTGCGGAATGATTTCTTCTGCGTGCACGAATATGTCGAGCAGGATTGCCATTTCAAGCGTGCGACCCTGAGAATCGCCGGCAGAACTCTGATGTCGCTGACACGCCAAATCCCGGACGTTGACACCATCTGGACCGCCGAGCATTTGCTCAAGGACACCGACGACCTGAAGGCGTATCTGCAGTTGCCTGATGAGATTTTTGCCGAAGACGTTAATGTCGCCGGTTTGGTCGAAGAAGATAACAAGCTCGGCGACCGGGGTATCATAATGGTGGACACGGAAGACCCGGTCTGCACAGCGGCATCTCTTTTCAGTATGGAAAATTTTACGATTATTGCGTTGACCGAGCAGAAGTTATTTCATCGGCTGCTGGAAAAACTTTCCCGCCATATATATAGCAGGACGGAAAAAACTGCCAGGGCGTTTCCCGGCCGCCTGTGGCGGATATATGGGCCGGAATATGTTACTGAGCCCTACCTGCCGCCGCATCTTTTCAAAGAATACGTGGTGCGTTACACCGGCCCAATGGTTCAGACCATTCAAAAGTCCGGCGGTTTTGCACGAATTCACTGCCATGGCAGGATTCGGGCCATTCTTGACTATATCATTGAAATGGGGGCGACCGCTATCGACCCAATTGAGCCGCCGCCATTTGGCGATGCGGAGCTTGCCTATGTCCGGCAAAAATACGGCAGAGAGCTGACGCTCTTTGGAAACCTGGAGCTAACCGACATAGAAAATACAGAGCCAAGCGAGTTTGAAAAACTTGTTGAAAAAACGCTGGTAGATGGAACAAGCGGCCGGGGCAGGGGCTTTGTCCTGATGCCGTCAGCAGCACCGAACGGCCGCAAAATCACACCCACAATAATGGCCAATTATCAAACGATGGTTCGACTGGCCGGTAGGTTCCGCTTATGAGATGACTCTATTTTCTTTTCGAGCCGTAACCTTTCTTCTCCAGAGCATAAAGAGCCATTGCATCAAAAACCTGCACTTCAAAAGGCATAAGTTCAAACGAATGCTCCTGGCCGGCAGATAGCACAATCGCCGGCTTGCCCACATCGCTTTTGAATGGGATAGTCAGGGAATACCTCTGCGCGGCACCCGATGGCAGTTCGAAGGTCTTGCTGATGTCCAGCGTAATTCTGGCTGGCTTATCGTGAGGATTACGCAGTGACAGAATGGCTTTTCGCCTGGACCACGATGCCCAGCCGTAAATCTCGCCCTTAGCTGGGTCGCCCCCTACCCAGTGCGTATCCACCAGCACGTCCGCATTGTCACTGGCCCACTTTGCTGCCTCAGCCAAACCGTCCCAGGCCCGGGCGTCCATCAAGGATGGCGTGATGTATAATTCCTGGCAGTTAGTCCCGCCGGCAAAGAATGCGCGAATGTCTCCGACCAAGCCCTCCACTTCGTCTGGAAGTCCGTGATTGGCAAACATAATGCCCTGTGTCATCAGTGAATTGAGCGGATACAAGGGCGCACGGAGAACGACATTATGGTAGGTTTCCTTATCGCGGTAGGTGATTTGCTGCTGTCGCTTCGGACCCCAGCCGAATGTGCTCCAATCCGCCCCAGCACGCCAGGTCGAGTCACCGTACCACAGCCAAAAAGGTGAGGGCCATGTGCCGGTGGTAATGTTGACGAAAATATCGCCTTTCACCTGGCGCAGGTCGCCTATAAGTCGCAAAAGGGCCTGAATATCTGCAACAAATTCAGTGTCCACTCCAGTAGGTGTTCCGCCCGTTCCGATGCCGTCAAACTTAAAATAGTTGAGTCTATACCGGCGGACCATACTCAGACACACATCACGAAACCGGGCGTAATATTTAGGGCCGGCCAGCGAGAAGCCGCCAGGGTTTGTCTCAAATCCTTGCTCTTGGCCATACCTCATCCTATCCTGCTTGGCCTGCCCATAGCCGCCCCACGGAGAAAGCCAGGCACCTAATGACGCATTGCACTTCTTCGCCGCTCGGCAAAGCGGGGTAAAGCCATCCGAAAACCCATCGTGGAACTGCCACAACGAAGCGGTGTCGTCCCAGCCATCGTCCAGAACAAATGATTCCATAACAACTTTTCGCTCTGTGACCAGTTCCTTTCCAAATAACTCGATGACCTCCAAAAAATCTTGCTCCCGGATTTTCTCAATGCCATAGCCGATGTCATACCAACTGTTGTAGTGCAGAAACGGCCTGTATGGCTGTGCCCGCTCGCGCTCAACGTAATACAGAAATCCCCGGCGTAATTGCCCTTCGGGCACAACACCAATTACTGAGCTTTGTGTAAGCTGCTCGCCCGGCCTCAGCAAAATATTGCACGGCAAACTGCACCGAAAACGGCATGGGGTCTGCTCCAGTATTCGGCTCTTTGACAGCGGGTGCTCATACGCGAAGAACACGGTATCTACAAGCACGGGCGAGCCGTCCACCGTGCCAACTATCCTGGCAGATGGCGCCGCCAGCTCCAGCAGCACTATTTCTTTGACCTTTATTGACCTGTTATTTGTCGTCAAGGCAATCTGTTGGCGTATATAGTTTGCACCGTCGCGCAAAATCGCCCGCCATTCGACGTTGAGGTTCCCATCTAAAGAAGCCAGCTTGATGGTAACCTGTTTTCCGCTGAACCGTTCCGCCAGTCGGAATGACTTTTTATTCGGCTTCAGCGTTTTGAAGTCGGGTCTGCCAACGGTCTTCAGGTCAGAGGCCTTTACTATTCGTCTATCATCCAAAATGAGCTGAAAACATTCTGACTCTAACAACTGCAGAATGTTTGGGGTCAGCTTATCCGTAACTTGCTTGGTTTTGAGCCGGCCTTGCGAAATATCCCAGGTGCAAGAGAGCACCTTGTTTTCCAGGATAAGCTCGCCTTTGGTGACTTTGCCTCGCACATCTCCAGGCGCTGGACCCGGGAACTCAAGCCGCGCCTCCGCAACTACGCAGGTAACAGTCGATAATAGAGCAGTGACTATCGCACATAAGAACCGATGACTTTCTATTTTTTCGCTCATCTTTGATTCCCTATGCAATGCAAACAATTGCATTGCTCAACTCCTTTAATGGCACGGGCTTCTCCCGAAAGGGATCCTGTGGACAGCCCCGCCGTAAGGCGTCCTGTGGAGTGAA
>CAZKOQ010000039.1:0-10203 GCA_964554425.1 uncultured Pirellulales bacterium
GACTTTTGTCTGATATGTTGATAAACGTCTTCTTGCTGGGAGCAAAATGTAATTAGAGCAAAAAGATGGACATAGTCGATAATAGTTGGTGTGTGTTATGAAACTGATTATAGTTTCAGCGATTATGCTGGCGTTTGCGCAAGCTGGCAGGGCGGATGCATCCGGGGTTGGCAAGGTTTGGGCGCCGGAGATTGCGGATTTTCGTTGGGAGCAGGTTCGGTCAAATAAGCATCCTTTTCTTTTTTACAGACAAAGTGACATCAAAGATGCAAAAAAGAGGGCTAAGAGTGCAAAATACAGGCAAGCACTTGAGACGCTAAATATTGAAGCGGATAAGGCGAGAGGAATCGTTCTTGAATCAATCGACAGGTCTTGGTGGGATGAGGTTAAGAGTAAGAGCTGGGCGGATACGTATCCGGTCATATATGAAAAGACGTGCTTAGTGCCGCTGCGAATGGTTCAGCCGGCGTATTATGCAGCCCTTCGGTTCGCTGTCGCCGGTAACAATGAGGATGCTGAGGCGGCAAAGAGGATACTTATACACCTGTCGGATTATAGTTTTGAGTTTGAGCATTATGATGTCGGGATGAACTATGCGGTGTGGGGACATTTGGCGCTGAATAGCTATGACATTCTTTTCGAGCATTTTAGCGGTGAGCAGCGGGCGAAGCTCGATGCTTTCTTTACGCGGATGGGACGGGCGGTGCTGAAGAACGATATTTACTGGGTCGAGAATAATATCGGCGGCGGAATAAATAACCACCTGGCGTGGCATAAAATGATGCTGGGGTGCCTAGGCTTGTTTTATGGGCAAGATGAGCTTGCTGAATTTGCGCTCGATGGGCTGCGAGCCCCGTTAGAAAAACGGCTTTCTTCTCTAACGGGGCGAGGGATACTGGAGCTGCTTGAGCTTGGCTTAGTTGACGATGGGCTTTGGTGCGAGAGCAGTCTTAACTACCATTTCACGGCAATCGTTCCGATGATTTATTTAGCCGAGGCGATGCGGAATGTAAATTTCCCGAGAGACCTATATACCGTCACGGCGGCCAACGGGCGGACTATACGGCAGGCGTTTGATGCGATGTTCGGAGTCCTTTTTCCTGATGGAAGTATCCCGCCTATAGGCGACTGCTACGGCTGGCGGAGGCGGCTGTGCGATGAGTTTTCATACATATATGCCCACAGGGCTTACGGAGACACGCGGTATGCTTGGCTGTTAGAGCAGTCGTTGCAGAAGAGAGCAGAGATTTTATTTATTGGGCTTGGGACTAAAGGTGCGCAGGCGCCCGAGATTTCCAGCCGCCTTTATCCTGAGCACGGATATGCTTTTTTGCGGGACAGGTGCGAAAGGGCTTATTGGGGCGGCGATGGTTGGTGCGCATTTGTCAATTATGATAAGAGCGGGGTGCATTGTCATCAGGATAAATTGTCGCTGATGCTATTTGGGTGCGGAAAGCTGCTTATACCGGATGTGGAGGCGCGGGCGACGGCGGCCCACGCTTTTTCGGCGCGGGTGCAGAGGGAGCTGAACCGCTCGGCAATTAGCCAGAATACGGTAATGATAGATTGCCGCGACCAGAGGGGGACGGGGGAGAGATTGTGGCTTGAGGAATATCGCGACCTTCCCGATGAAAAAGCAGTTACTGTTGTGGATAGAAAGAGTCTTCTATATGAGGACATCAGGCAATCGCGGACGATTTGCGTCAGGGGAGAGTATGTTCTTGATGTGTTTCAAATTGTTTCGGATGCGCCGCATAAAATTGACTGGATAATTCATACGATTGGAATGCTCGAAAAATCCTCGATTGAGCTGGAGCCGGCAGATGTGAATATTGGGGGTCCCGGCGTGTGGCTTAAAGATTTTCGCGCAGGTAAAAGTGACGGTGACATTCGGATGGAATGGGGTGAGGATTCGGTGCGGTTTGCGATGACAGTGGCGGCACAGGCGGGGACAAAGGTTATTACGTGCGGGTATCCGCAGAGCGATGAGAAAAACTCTCTGACGACACCGATGGTTCTTGTTGAGCGAGAGGCGGCGAATACTGTTTATGCCGTTGTATATCAGGCGGCCAGAAGCAAAATTCCACAGGCAGATATTAAAGCACTTGGGGAGGTAGATGGGCGATTGGTCTTTCAGGTGAGCGGGCCGTGGGGAATCCGGCGGCACCTTGTCCCGCGGCTGCGATAATCAACCAGGTAGGTTGTAAAGGCCACACACTTATAATTTTCGTTCGGGCAAAAAAGTATGGACAAAATCAGCTTGATTTGGTAAAATTTTATAGGACTATAAAAAACAGGTCGTTATCTTTTTTTAGGAGGAAAGAAAATGAAGGCAGCAAATTTTGTTGTTTTTGTGGTTTTACTGGCGGTGTCGCAATCGGTTTGCTTGCCCGCTGAAGGCGGTCAGTGGTGGTGGCCGCCGAGTAACGTGGAGATTTCCCCGCAAAATCCCACCTGCTCCGATATCATAGCCATAACCTTGTCAGGCGAATGGCCTGATGGCTGCATACCCAATGCTTCATCAATATGGACGTATGACAATAATATTTACTTCGTTGTGTATTGTAATTATCCGCCTGGCACTGTCTGCCCGACAATTATCACGCCCTGGCAAAGGACAGAATCTCTTTGTCCCCGACCGCTTGGAAAATACACCGTCTATACGTATCTTGTAGGGGTTCCAGGTATTGGTGAGGAATATACACAGATAGAAGAATTTATCGTTACTGGACGAATCTTCACCCGAATTATCTATGTTGATACGGATGCTAACGGGGCAAATGATGGCTCAAGCTGGGAAAATGCCTATAATTTCTTACAGGATGCCTTGGCCGATGCCTATTCTTCACCCAAACCAGTAGAGATTCGAGTAGCTCAGGGTGTTTACGGACCCGATGAAGACATACTGCATCCCAACGGCACAGGTGACCGGACAGCTACTTTCCAGCTTATCAACAGCGTAACTCTCAAAGGCGGCTACGCAGGTTTTGGTCAGCCGGACCCGAACAAGCAAGATGTCGGTAAGTATGAGACTATTCTAAGCGGAGACCTGAAAGGAGATGATAGACCCGGCTTTGTTAACTACGACGAGAATAGTTACCACGTTTTGTCCGGGGACAGAAGGTACACGGGTTGTTCTTATTATGGTGCGATTGTTGAAGGTTTTACAATTACCGGTGGAAATGCAAGCGGACCAGACTGGTATCATAAGGAAGGTGGAGGGATATATATTTATATTGATTGTGAGCTGACCGTTACAAACTGCACAATTATCGGCAACAGGGCGGAATATCGCGGCGGCGGGATGTTGTCGGTGGGTTCCGGAGGTTGTCCATCCACAATTACTAATTGTCGTTTTATAGCAAATAACTGCGACGGTGGCGGCGGAGGGCTTTGTCTGGATGGCGAGAGTATCCCTTATATGACTAATTGTCTTTTTGCAGGTAATTCGGCCCGATGGGCCGGAGCAATCTCGATTCCCGAAGGTTATCCGCGGATAAGAAACTGCACCTTCAGCGGCAACACCGCCTCAGACCAATGCGGAGGAATAATTGGCCACGTCTCGCTGCTACGCAACTGCATCTTGTGGGCAAATACCGATAGTTCCGGCAATACCGAATCTGCGCAGATACAGCCAGGCGATTACTCACATATTGATTACTGCTGCATCCAGGGCTGGAGCGGCTCCCTCGACGGAACCGGCAATATTGACACCGACCCCTGCTTTGCCGCCGCTGGCTATTGGGACCCGAATGTTACCCCTGATGATGCGAACGATGATTTCTGGGTCGATGGAGATTATCATTTGAAATCTCAGGCAGGCCGATGGAACCCGCCGATGGCGGGCTGGATCAGGGACGATGTTACAAGTTTGTGCATTGACGCAGGTGACCCGGCAAGTCCTATTGGTTTAGAACCATTTCCGAATGGTGGAATTATCAATATGGGTGCTTACGGCGGGACAGCGGAAGCAAGTAAATCATATTTTGGCGAGCCAGTTTGCGAAACAATCGTTGCTGGCGACATAAACGGCGACTGCAAGGTGAATTTTGTAGATTTTGCCATTATGGCATTTCACTGGCTGGAGGAAAGATAGGGATTAGCCGTTAGTGTATGGTCGATTGTCGGTGGCGGCGGGTAATGGCTTGACGGTTTTTGGGGGGTCGAGTAAACTGCACAAAGAATTTTGCATAACGAAAGATAGTTAGTAACTTAAACTAACCGGTTTTATTGTCATGCTGAGCCGAAAGGCGAAGCATCTGGCCTTAGCAGAAGAAAAAACCATCTGGTCGAGGGACAGATTCTTCGCTTCACTTCGTTTCGCTCAGAATGACAAGTTGTCATATTCTCTTATAGATAAAAGAGTTACAATTACTAATGTCATCGAATCGGTCGGTTTGAGTTAGTTAAGGAAACTGTATTGGTGAAAGGAGTCGCTATGGCTAAGTCTGATTTACGATTTTCTATTTACGATTTTCGATTTGTTGTCGTGCTTCTTTCAATGTTGTGTTGCGTGTCGTGTCAGCGGGGGGTAAATGTGGCGGGGAAGCCATATCTATTAGATACGGGGCTTGTTTCACGCTCGATTTCGTTTGAGAACCCGACCGGTGCGCCGGGTGAGGGCGGCAAGGCGGCCAGCAACCTCGGCGCAGGGCGGAAGGGTGCGCCTGCGATGACATTAAAGGCGGGGCAGGATGTGCAGCTCTGTGATATCAAAGGTCCCGGGACGATTCGACATATTTGGATGACGACTGCGAATGACCCAAATAATTTGCGAGCTCTGGTGATACGCGCGTGGTGGGATGGGCAGGAGCATCCGAGCATCGAGTGTCCGATCGGCGATTTTATGGGTTTTGCACATGGCAAGGTGATGCCGTATTTTTCGGCGGTTCATTCGCCGGGCAGAAACGCCGGTATGAATATCTGGCTGCCGATGCCGTTTACCAGGTGTGCGCGGATTACGCTGACTAATGACGGCAAGAAGGATGTGCCGCTATTTTATCAGATTGATTACACGGTCGGCGACAGGCATCCGCGTGACGTTGGGCGGCTGCATACATTGTTCCGCAGAGAAAATCCGACGACTCTCAAGCAGGATTTTGTCCTCCTTTCGGAGCGAAAGAACAAGGGCCGATATATCGGAGCGGTGATTGGTATCCGCAATATGCACCCCGGTCAATGGTGGGGCGAGGGCGAGATAAAGGTTTATATAGATGGCGACACGGAGTTTCCGACTATATGCGGGACGGGGAGCGAGGATTACGTGTGCCTGTCTTATGGGATGCAGCAGACCCCGTTTCTGTATAACGGGTGCAGCTTGACAGAGAAGGATTTTGTGTCGATGTATCGCTGGCACCTGCCTGACCCGATTGCGTGGCAAAAAGAGTGCCGCATTACGATACAGCAGATTGCCTGGAAGCAGGGTTTGGCGGAGACGCAGGACGATTGGTCGTGCGCGACGTTCTGGTATGAGCCGTTGCCGAGTGCGCCGCTGCCCCAGATGCCGGACGTGAAGGCGCGGACGGCGGATATTTGGCGGAATTGATAGATGGTTCGTAGTTCATAATGCAGGAGCTTGCGAATTCAGATTTTGAAATGTCTGCTTAGTATTCTCGCTGTCGTATTTACAAACGGCTGTGCGGCGATACCTTCTGTGCCGGTGGGGCGTGATGGGGCGGAAATGGTATTAGTGCCGGCTGGACCTTTTGTAATGGGGACAGGAGAAGGGGAGGTTGAGGCATCGCCGCCGCATCAGGTTGAGCTGGCAGCGTATTATATTGACCGCTGTGAGGTAACTAACGCACAGTATGCGAGGTTTGTCGCTGCGACGGGAGCGGCGGCACCATTAAACTGGGGCGGGCAGAAGCCGCCTGCGGGCGCGGAGAATCTTCCTGTTACTGAAGTAACGTGGTTTGATGCGATGCGGTATGCTATCTGGGCGGGCAAACGTCTGCCTACGGAGCCGGAGTGGGAAAAGGCGGCGCGCGGGACAGACGGCCGGCGGTATCCGTGGGGCAACAGCGATGACGAGAATCGCCGCAATAAAGATAGCGGCAAGCTCGTGCCTGTGGGGCAATATCCACAGGGCCTGTCACCTTATGGTATTGCTGACCTGGGCGGAAATGCCTGGGAGTGGACGGCTGATTGGGTAGATGAATATCCGGGGACAGCAGCAAAGTCCATACATTTCGGGCGGAAATACAAGGTGGTCCGTGGCGGCGGCGGTGAGTATCTTTACGGTATAGCAAACACAGGCAACACCACGCAGCGTGCCCGGCTCCTTTCTTATGGCGCTCACGATTTTGTCGGCTTTCGCTGCGCAAAAAGCGTTGAACCGAGGCAGGAGCCATACAGCCCGAAGAAGCTATTGAAAGAAGCTTTCTTGGCGCTTAAGGTGTCGCTTGGCGAGCCGACATCGCTTTCCTACGAGTCAGAATTTGCAGAATACCTGCGAGAAGGGAAAATTACTTTGAATGTTGTGGGGCAAGGGGGGCAATCTGGATATGTGCGGACAGGTGTGCCTTTCCCAAAAGGTTTGCTCAATGCGCCAGAGCAGATTCGGATAGCAGGGTTGGATGGGATGCAGCGTGCCGTGCAGCCGAAGGTAATTTCACACTGGAAAGACGGCTCGGCGAGATGGGTTCTTGTGGATTTTCCTGCGGCGGCAGGAGAGAAATACTATCTAAAATTTCGAGATGAAGCTACAGAGCCGGCGCCAACAAACTCGGCGGCACAGGTTAATGTCATCGATGAGAGTAACAATGTTACAATAGACACCGGCGCGATATGCGTGCAAATTTCCAGGGACAAGTTGATAAAGCAGGTGCAACGTAAGGATGGGACAGCTCTTTTTGGGCCGTCAAGTATTCGGCTTGAAATTCAATCTGCCGATAAACCGGTAGAACTCAAGATGCTTCCGGCTGAAAAGATGAAGGTTGAAGAGAAGGGGCCTCTTTGCGCGACAGTTGCTTTGAGCGGTCGGTTTGCAGCGGAGGGTGAGGTATCAGGATTTTGTTACGATGTTCGCGTTCACACATTCGCCGGGTCGCCGAAGCTGGATGTCATTGTAACTATCACCCATAGAGCAAAGCGTGAGGTTAGCGTTGCTGTTAGGGACGCATCTTTGCATTTTGCCTTGCCTGAGGTGACATCTGAGGTAGTGATTGGCACAGACCACGGTGCTGAGACGATCGGCGGCGGCGTGGTATCTGCTATACAGTTTGATGACCTCAACTTCGAGATTTTGGGTGATGGGAAGAAGGTTGCGAAAGGGACAAGGTTGCCCGGCTGGCTGGCGATGCCTGCTAATAAGGGCTGGCTTATCCTGGGTGTTCGACACTTCTGGCAGAATCATCCTAAGGAATTGTTTATAATGCCGAGGGCTGTAGGTGTTCGCCTGTGGGCCGGCAGGTCCGCCACGGACGGATTTGACTGGGAGGGAGGGCTTGCAAAAACGCACGAGATTATAGTTGATTTCAGCGAGGGTAGGCCGACGAATTATGAGCTTTCGCCGTTGCGAGTTACGATGCCGCCGGCGTGGGCGTGTGGGACGGAGGCGCTCGGCGGGTCAATGTTGCCGAGGTGTGAGGAGTCGCTTGAGAGATTTGCATACTGGGAGCTGATGCGCCAGGCGAGTATGCAGGAGTGGGTGCGGGCGATGCCGACGGGCTTTCGTGATTACGGCGATGCTTACCTTGGAGGACCATATAAAGGCAAGAACGCATATTCTAATCTGGAATATGACGTGCCATACAATTTTCTTATGGCGTTTTTGCGGACGGGGGATGCGTGGTATCTTGAGCCGGCGGAGGCGATGGCCCGGCATCAGGCGGATATCGATACCGATAATTTCACAGGCCGCTCCTGGAAGCACAGCCCTATGCACACGACCACCGAGGCGGAGTTCGGGCACGCATTTGTTCGCGGTTTGCTTTTGCACTATTTGCTGACCGGAGAGCAGCGCTCGTTGGAGGCGGCAGGGCGTATTGGCGATTATGTGGCGGCACAGTTGCAGGCAGGGGGGGGTATAGGCAACGAGCGGCAGATTGGCTGGTCGCTCTATGCTATGACCGGCTTATATGATGTTACGCGGGACGAGAAATACATCAGAGCGGCTGAGGCGTTGTGCAATAGACTTGTTGCGGGACAATCGCCGACGGGACAGTTCAAAATCCGCTGGGACAACCGCATCGCGTTTTTTAACGGTATCGCTATGAACGGTATGCTGAGTGTCTATCAGCACAACGGCAGTGAGGATTTGGCACAAGCGATAATGAAGATGGGCCGGCGGACGCTGGGGATGTATCCTGAATATGCCTGCAGGACGCTAAATGGATTTTGCTGGATGGCCGAGCGGACAAAGGACCCACGATACATAGATATTCTCGAAAAGACGTGGGAAAGCTCGATGAGTTATCTTTTGACACGCAGCCCGGTTGCTGAGGAGACGCACGCGTGGCAATACACACATTTTGCGGCAAAGTATCCTTCTGTTAGCGGTTTTTCGCTGTTTGAGCAAAAGCCGAAAGCTCTGCCCGACGCTATTACGTGGAGGGGCACGCGGCTTAATGGCGGGTATGTCGAGCTATTTGTCAAGGGGCGCAAAGATGCTGCAATTATGATTATTTTAGTCCGTAAGGACTCCATAGGAGAAGGAATGGCCGCGGGGAAAGGGGAGCTATTTGACGCATCTGGCAAGTGTGTGCGCAAGTTTAAGTTTGCAGATGATGGACGATTGTTTCAGCCCGCTGTATTCGTGCTTCCGGAGCAGGACCGGATGTTTCGTATAACATTGGATGCACCAGGTGCAAATGCCTGGCAGGTGCATTATGATACCGGCTCGCAGGTAACAATCTACGACCCTACGGGCAGACACTTTCCAAATCTTTTTCCAAAGGCGTTTGGATTTGTCCGTGAAGGGACGTCGGAGGTTAAAGTAACCTTAGAGGCAATTGGAGAAGGGTTCTATACGGCGGGTCTCTACAATCCCGATGGTCACCTTGTGGCGACCGTTCGGCATTTTGTGGACAGGGATGACAAGGGGAGGTATGAACTGCCGCTGACGGCGTCCGTCGGGGGACGGAGCGGTAAATGGAGTATAGAAGTCAGTAAGGCCAGAGTTGTTGGAGTCGAGGGATTTTTGCCTTACTGGGCGATGACGGAGCGGGATTTGTTCAATCCGGAAGAGGCGTATTCTGCAAGGTAACATCGCAAGATAGCTTGAGATTGAGACATCATTTTGTCCCGCACCAATTGTTCGCCCAAAATCGAAGGCGTCCGGTTTCTTGCGAAAGACGCTCGCTGCCGTTCAATTGGTGCGGGACTGCAAGATGGGCCTATTTATTGCGTGGTCTGAGTGGCAAGGTGGGGCTGGAGCTGCATATTCCTGTCGGACTCCATAGTATAGCTGTATTTGACAATAGTTGCCTTTTCATCAATGGTGTTTGGCGCCAACGTCAGGTCCCAGCGGAGGATGCCTTTCTTTCTAATGGTTCGCAGATACTCGGTGTCTTCACTTAACTTGGGATCGGTCTTTGCAAGTTCAATCTTGACCGAGGCATCATCGGTGTAGGGCAGACGGTCCAATAGGCGTAGCTCAACGGCGGCGTTTTTGTAGTTGCTGATGGCGATGCGATAGTTGTAGGTGTCGATGCGGTTTCCACCCTGGATTCGGCTTTGCTTATCTTCAAGCTCGTGAGCGAGCCGGACCTGGGAATCTATGCCGAAGCCGGCCGTGAATTTTTCGCCGATAGTAACCTGCGGCAGTTGGCTTTTGCCGACAAATTCGCCGTCGCGGAACATGCTGGCCTGCCCCGGCAATAAAACGGTGTCACTGGCGTTAAGCACGTCCGCCTGTAAGTATACATAGTCTGTCAGCAGAGGTGTTGCAACAAGCGTAAAATCGGCCTTTGTGGTGATTGCGGCGATGGATACGAGCTGCTGGTCGCTTCGGCTGGGAAGGGTGAGCTTGCCGGGCAGGGCATACGTTACGCTAAGGCCCTCGACGCGGGAGATTTCGGCCATTTTTTGCTGCAGCTCTACAAACTCTTTTCCGCCGACATTGAAAACGAGCGCCTGGTTACGCAGCGCCAGCACATTGAGTTCCTCATTGGCGGTAACGCCTTTTTTAATGTAGTCCTTTCGGGTCTGTCTATACTGACGAATCTCGTTCTCTATGGAGAGAGGTTGCTGCCCGGCCTGCTG
>CAZKOQ010000039.1:10303-15484 GCA_964554425.1 uncultured Pirellulales bacterium
AGCCCTTTTTCTTCTATGAACGAGGCAAGGCTCTGAATCGGCTCAAAGGTCAATAGCCCCCTGTTGAGGTCGCTTTGAGCTGCGGTTATGGTGAAGTCTTTGAGCTTCTCAAACATTTGCCACTGCTGGTTAAAATGAGTAAGCTCGCTCTCGGCATATTTGAGCTTGTGTTTTACATCCTCAATCTGGGCATCTAATTGTTTGACCTCTTCGCGCGTGTCTTCCATAACCGGTCTTTCGCGGAATCGGACGCTGAGCACTTTAATGGTGTCGGGGCTTTGTGCGTAGATGCTTTCCGGGACTACCTGGGCGGGAAGCCCCTCGACGATTAGCTCTGAAGAGCCGGAAGGCAGGTCGATGCTGATTGTTCTGGTTACGAGCGCCTGGCCGCGATAAACGGTCACCTTTGAAATGGTGCCGCCTATCTTAGGTGCATCAGCGAAAATGACCGATGCAAGAAGGCAGGTTACCAGAACCGCCACTGCTGATGTTTGCATTCGCTGTTTCATCTTGTGCTCCTTTCAAAAAGCTACACGATAAATTCACAAACTTTGCTGGGCCATTTTGCAATAAGCTGCAAAATGACAACCAACTTTATTATGCAATAACAACGGTTGATGGCAAAGTAAAATGCCTGTAAAATTGGGGGTGTGTTTTTTACAAAATATTTACAAATCCGGCCTTAAATTCCGTTTATAATATAATGTAGTGAAAGGTGTGGTTATGGAACCAAAGGCGTCTATTTTAGTAGTTGAAGATGAAGAGAAGATTCTCGGGGCACTGAAGGATTTTCTGGAGTTTCACGGTTTCAAAGTTACTGAAGCCGCAGACGGCCTGGAGGCCGAGAGGATTGTAGCAGGGGGGCAGTTTGACCTAATTTTGCTTGATTTGATGCTGCCGAAAATCAGCGGAGAGCAGTTGTGCACCAGGTGGCGTCAGGAAGGATTGCAGACCCCTATCATTATGCTCACGGCAAAGGGGCAGGAGAAAGAAAGGGTGGCCGGGCTAAACCTTGGGGCCGATGATTATATTACAAAACCCTTTTCTCTTGAAGAATTGCTGGCGAGGATAAATGCGGTGCTGCGGCGGACCGACCCTGCACGAGCGGTCGGGCAAACTTTCAAGTTTGGCGACCTGGATGTGGATATTGAGGCGCTGAAGGCAAGACGCAAGGAAAAAGAGATAGAGATTACGAAGCGCGAGGCAGGGATAATTCAATACTTTGCTGCAAATCCGAACAGGGTCATCAGCAGAGACGAGCTGTATAGAGAAGTATGGCACGATAGTATGATAGATTTGGAGACACGGACTACTGATATGCACATAGCGAAGCTGCGAAGCAAAATTGAGCGGGATGTGAACAATCCGCAGATTATTAGGACTGTTCGCGGAGCGGGCTATAAATACGAAGTTTGAATGGGAAGGCGCAAAGAGGGATAAATGAACACACGGCTTGTAATTTTGTCAGGGATAATTCTGGCGGCCCTGTGCGGGCTGGTCTGGCTGGGACACCACTCGATTCAGATATGGGCGCATGGAATGGAGGGTGCGCGATTAGGAGAGTTTGCCGCCGTCGCAGAACAAATCAGAGAGGATGTGAAAAGCAAGCTTGATGAGTTCATCACAAGAGAGCAGAGCCGGCCCTATACCGATTACTTGTATTATTATGTTCCCGACAACATAGCGCCCGGCCAGCAGCAAGTAGCGGTGCTGCGTTCGCCGCTGAACGGCCTGCTGGAAAACGACCTTGCTTATGGAAATTTCCAGATAGACCCGGACGGCACAATTATCACGCCGAACGATGACCTTGGACAAGCCCAATCCTCAGCCGATGACCACGGGCAAGATGCCCGTGCCACAGACTTCTATGCGAAAGTAGAGGCAAATAGGTCCAACATCAAGGATAACCTGCTGCCTGCACTTAGCGGGGCCATAACCGGTGTGTTTAATGTAGAAACCGTTAGCAGGATGGAGGACCGAAAGGAGGGGGGATTCGAGGGAGATGAGTCCGCCAAACTTCTGGCAGAGGTGCCCGCCTTAGATGGAGAGAAAATCGGGGAAAAAGTCCTTGCGAAAAAGGGCGGGAAAGGTGCGGGAATTGTTAGCTTGCGGGGAAAGAATTACCCGATTGAAAGCTTGAAGGGTCAGGACCAAAGGCCACAGGTTGTGGAGCAAAAGCGCTCTGTGTATGAGCATAACGTTCTTACCAATGTAGCTTTGCCGCAGCAGAGGATGCAAATGCAGGCGGCAGAACCTTGTTTGCCTGCACAGTCATCGCTGACTGTGCAGCCACAGCCCCGGGCATCCATCAGAGGCGGAAGCGACAGCACCCAGCATACATTAGAAGCGCAGGCGGATGTTAATACGCAGCAGGCACGGCTTGTTGATATTGCGGCGGAGGTGAACCAGCCATATATTAGCACTCAAATAATAAAAGAATCCCAGGCCCAAAGGGCTGCACAATCGCCACAACCTGCGGCGCGAGAGGAACAGGTCCAGCAGCAATATGGTGGGCAGCTTGTCTTTGATGAGTCAGGGCAGGGAGGCCAGGCGGAGACGGTCCAGGTGCGAATCGAGCCGTTTGTGCCGTTAGTGGTTGGCGATGGGAACAATACACAAGGCGGCGGCGGTGTGTTTGGTGGGCAGGTGTTTCTATTGAGGCACGTTCGGATTGAAGATAGGCACTTGCTGCAGGGCTTTCAACTTAACGAGAAAAAGTTAGCACAGGAGGTTGAAGAATCTGCGAGAAGATTTGTGCGGGAGGGAATGAGCTTTGAGCTGTCGGCGGCAAAGGGTGAGGTTACAGCAGAAAATGTTGCCTATACGGCGGTAATGGATTTTGGCTTTGGGGAGATGGCGCTATATCTTAGAGAAATAGACCCTGCGCGGATAGGCAAGCAAATAAAGCAGTTGCAGGATTGGTATCTGGGTATTGTTATTATTGTGCTCCTGGCGGTAACACTGGGATTGGTTAGCTTGTGGCTAAATGCCAGGGCGCAGATAAAGCTGGCCCAGAAAAAGGATGATTTTCTGTCGGCGGTCTCGCACGAACTAAGGACGCCGTTGACGTCTATACGAATGTATGCGGAGATGCTGGAGAAAAACTGGGTCAAATCGACCGAGAAGGTGGCCGAGTATTACAGGAGTATGAGGCAGGAGGGCGAGCGGCTGAGCCGGCTGATAGAAAACGTCCTGGATTTTTCACGTATCCAGCGAAAGCAGAAAAAATATGCCTTTAAGATAGGCGATGTGAATAAGTGCATCGCTAATGTTGTGGAGATGATGGAGCCGTATGCTGCGCAAGGCGGCTTTTCGATAGTAACCGAATTTGGGCAGCTTGGACAGACAGCGTTTGATAGCGATGCGGTAACGCAGATAGTCGTGAATCTTTTGGATAATGCGATTAAATATGCGCGCAATGCCCAGGATAAGGCCATTGTGGTGAGGACGAAGCGCAGCGACGGATTTGTTTTGATTGAGGTTGAAGACCACGGCCCGGGCGTCCCTCACAGGCAGCACAAGAGGGTATTCGAGGAGTTTTATCGTGTCGGGGCTGAGGCGACGCGGGAAACGACCGGCACGGGGCTGGGCCTTGCGCTTGTGAAAAAATTTGCGCAGGCGCATAACGGTTTTGTGGAAATCCTCAACGCTAAACCCACCGGTGCGATTTTTAGAGTAGGTCTGTCCGCACAGATGTAACGAAAAACATAGTTTTAATCCAAAAGGACGATGTTTGTTGTCTATTGGTAATTAGGTAGTAACTATTGGCCGGTGATTTGTTGCGAGGGCGTAAAATGGAATATGCAGTTGGCATGGCGGGACGGGTAATTGCGGCGAGATTGTTTGAGGGTGAGGACCTTTATGAGTCTATCGAGGAGCTTGCTAAAAAGGAAAATATCAAATCGGCGGCGGTGCTGATTACCGGGGGATTCAGAAAGGCAAGCGTTGTAGTCGGGCCGAAGCAGGAGACGCCGAAGATAGTCGGGGATATGAGGGAGTTTGCCGGGCCGGGCGAGGTGCTCGGCGTAGGGACAATATACTGCGACCCGGAGGGGCCGAAGCTGCACATCCACACCGCAATCGGTAAAGGCGGCGACGCATTGGTCGGCTGTCCACGCGGCGGTGCGAAGATATTTCTGGTCCTGGAGGTTACGATAATTGAAATCGAGGGCATCGAAGGTGGGCGCAAATATGATGAAAAGACGGGACTGAATCTATTGCGATTTTCGTAGTTACCCTTCTTTTTGGGGCAGTTGTTTCACCGGGCGGAAAAACATAAAAGAAATGAAAATTAAGGCGGCGCTGGCCAAGAAAAGCGCCACACGATGGCGGGGCTGGCTGCATCGAGCCAGCCAGCCGGGTATTTCGGGCTTGTTTTGGGAGCTGTTAGGGTCTTCTGCAAGGGCCTTTCTTGCGGCGGCTAACTGTTTGGCCTTTACTTTCGGGTATATGGCATTTGTGTCCGCAGGTTCGGTGCCGAGCGTGGCTGGGGCAATACGCTTGATGAGGTTGGGGTCTTTTTCGAACTCGCCAAGCAGCACATCATAATCGGAATCGAGGGATTTTAGCTGCTCTAAGGACTGCTGGGCTTCTGTGAGCAGGTATTTACTGTGGTAATATCGCACAAGGTCTCCACAGAGCGCTGACAAAGCCAGAGACGCTGCGCCGATACTAAAAAAGACAAAAAAAAAGAACATCCGCATGACATTTTGGCCCTGCATAGCCAAAAGGGCTTTCCATTTTGAATTTCAAACTTGAAATTTGAAATCTTAAATCGGCACTATATCGGATAGACTTTTAGTTGTTCTCTTAAAAGCTCGTATATCGTTTTTTGCTCTTTTATTGCGGCTTGCGCTGTCTTTCGGAACTCGCTTTGCAATTCATCAAACCCCATACGTTTGAGGGCCGCCAAATCTTTTCCGCCCTTTGTGTTTGCCGCGATAAACTTTGCCATAGTTTCTGCGGCCATTTCCCGAATTAGCTGCCATAGCTCTTTGCCGTCTCTGGCTGCAATTGCACGCCCAAGCGCAAGCGACATTGACAGAATCGCGTTCATACCGAGAACGCCCTTTCGCTGCATTATCGCAATCTTATCGTCAGCCGATGCGCTTGCTGAGATGACGCCCGCCTTGACCGCCTCTTCGAACTCGAGCTTCAGCAATTCTCTGTCGGTTTCGAGAA
>CAZKOQ010000040.1:0-15401 GCA_964554425.1 uncultured Pirellulales bacterium
AATCAACACAGGTGTGAAGATATTGTAGATTTTATCGTATTCCCGATTCGTTTTGGGCATATCCAGATACTGACTATGCACCCTGCCGACGTGCAAATTGATATTGATTAAGATGCCATAACGGGCAAGCTGGTCTATAAAATAATCTAATCTATCGAGTGCCTCCGCAGAAAGTATTTTGGGATTTTTCTCATCCCACAGACCGCGTGGAAACTGTGCTGTGTCCGTATGGTGACAGCGAACAGTGTTCACACCCGCCTCAGCTAAGCGTGCAGCAATATGCAGCGCATCTTCGTGACTCGGCAGGTTCGCCCCAAATGACAGATTGACTCCCCACAGGCGAATCCGCTCACCGCTGCGATAAAAATGGCCATTTGCAGCTAATCGCTCACTATCGGTTGCAATCGGCTTGCCGGCAAGGGCTGCTATCGGTGAATTCGGATTCACCTTCGCTGGAATAACAAATGGCACAAAGTTATTCTCTGAATCACTGGTGCTACCGGCTGATTGGTTAAGCGGTGCTTTACTAATGCAGCGTTCCATACGTTTTTGCCAATCGCCGAGATACTCCTGCCGCCATTTATTGACCGTCTTCGCGCCGAGGTAATCTCTCTCTTTAAGTGCGGGGTCAGGGTCGTCCACCCACCATCGCGGCCTGCCTTCTTTTTTGACAAATTGTCCGCCCCAGCTTTCTTTTGTCGGGTCATCCGGATTCCCGCGTAATAGATACGCATAGCTCGGCGTATCGCCCATCTTGATACTGCCGCCCTTTAGCGGGGCAAAATATTCACCCAACGCGCCGCGGCCTATGATATGCTTATCAACAAATGTTTTGTTGCCCATATTCCCGCTCTGCTCGCCGCCCACATACCAGCCGCGAAAGGTGGAGTTATTGTAAATAATCCACAAATCCGGATGATTTTTGTCGATATATTCGAATGAATTAGGGTCCTGCCTGTAGTTCCACGATGCGATATAGTGGACGCGGATTTTCTCCTTTATGCCCGGCTCATCGTGAAGCGCCTGCGCAACATCGGTTATCGCACCCCACACCAAGATATACAAAGGACGTTCGTCTTTCTTCCTTGCACATTGAATTATCCACTGCGAACCTTCTGTGGCTTTGCTGAAGCCAGCCGCAGGCGCAGAGTCTATTGCCCCCTGCTTCGATATCGAGCGCAGATAATCAGGGGTAGGATACTTGTCCGCCATTCGTGTGGCGGATTTATCCGACCAGGTTACCAGATTCGGGTAATCCTTCTCATATTCATCGATTACTTTAAGGATGTCCGCTTTTGTGCCCTTGCCTGGCGGCGAAGAAATAATGCCTTCGGTATCGAATAGGTTGCTATAAAGAAGATAGTGAATCAACGACTGAATATCATCTTCATCGCTCCCGCCGATATCACTTGAGATAATCACCCGATACCTCTCCCCTGCCAACGCCCCCCCACCAAGAGCAAATGTAACAACCTGACAGAAAATCGCATTTAGAGCGATAGCCAAAACAACAACTGAAACGAAGTTGAAGCTGATATGCTTTCGCATAGAACATTTCCTCAATAAGCCGCTATGATTTAACTACACTTGGAGATAAAACTTTGGATATATTAAATGTATTCTATTGTCGCCGGTGGTTTGGGTGTCAAATCGTATAGGCAGCGATTAACGTCGGGAATTTCTGTAATAATCCGCTTACAGATGCGGTTAAGCTTTTTCCAGGGTAGTTCAGTCGCGGTAGCGATTCTGGCATCGATGCTCTCAATGCAGCGAATGACAATTATCTGGCCAAACTCGCGATTATTATTCCTTATCCCCGTTGCACGGTCATTCAATAGAACCGCAAGATATTGAAACGCACCGCTTTTGCCAAGCTCATCTTCAACAATCGCCGTTGCTTTGCGGACCGTATCGAGTCGCTGCCGCGTTACTTCACCGACAATTCGGGCAGCTAAGGCAGGCCCCGGAAATGGGATGCGCTTAGTAATCTCAACAGGCAGCTTTAAGAACTTTGCGACCTTACGGACATCATCTTTGCGGATAGTTTTCAATGGCTCAACAATCGTATAGCCGTAAGCTCGTTTGGTATCGATACCAAGTTGAGTGAGGATATTGTGCTGTCGTTTGATGCCTGCAACAGTCTCCTCAATATCCGTCAGGATTGTGCCGTGCAGCAGAAACTTTGCGCCGGATTTTTTGACAAGCCCGCCGAAAACCTTAGAATAAAACGTATCGGTGATGGCCTGGCGTTTTCCTTCCGGGTCGGTCAGACCCGCCAGAGCAGAAAGGAACTCTTTTTGCGCATCGACTAAATCAACCTTAATCCCCATCCGCGCAAAGGTCTTGACAACCCGCTGCGGCTCACTCTCGCGCATAAGGGCACTATCAACAAAAATGACCTTCAGCCGATTCCCCAATGCGCGGTGCCCCAGCACCGTTGTAACGGAACTATCGACTCCGCCGCTTAATGCGGTAATGGCCTTCCC
Source organism: uncultured Pirellulales bacterium (assembly GCA_964554425.1). Lineage (GTDB taxonomy): Bacteria > Planctomycetota > Phycisphaerae > Sedimentisphaerales > Anaerobacaceae > CAYWXK01. The sequence continues at coordinate 2,487 of CAZKOQ010000040.1, forward strand.
TCTGCCAACCGTTTGCCTGATTTCGGTAATTTGTTCTTCAACAAATCTTTTGCAATCCATTGCAACCTCCTTACAAACTCCTATCAAACGACATTCAAACTATGATAACTTGATGGCAGGAATGTAACAACTTCACCAAATGCTGTCAAGAAATTGTGAACTATAAACAACGAACTATGAACAATGAACTTTAAACTCAAATCACACAAAGCAATTGAATCTCAAATTCTTATCTAATATAATCAATGCAATCTTACTGACAGCATAAAAAAGTTGTGTTGATAAGGAGCTAACTATGCCAGAGCATTTTGACATTGTTGTAATAGGCGCCGGCCCCGGCGGCTTTCACGCTGCGAGAAGATGCGCACAGAGAGGCGCATCAGTAGCTGTAGTCGAAAAAGAATTTGTCGGCGGCACCTGCCTCAACTATGGCTGCATACCATCAAAGGCGCTTCTCGCCTCGGCTCAAATCCTATTATTGGCCAAGCAGGCGTCGCAAATAGGAATCGAAATCCCCTCCGCCACCCCAAACTGGGCCAAAATCCAGGAAAGAAAAGACGCCATCGTGGCTGGCTTTCGCAAAGGTATGATAGCAACAGCTCAGGCCAACAAGCTCAAAATCATTCAGGGCCACGCCACCGTTACCGCGCCAAATAAAATAAAGGTCCAAACGGACTGCCAGCAAATCGACATTCAGGCCGACAAAATAATCCTCGCAACCGGCTCCGATTCAATTCAGCTTCCAAACATTCCCTTCGATGGCCAGACCGTCATCAGCAGCAAAGAAGCCCTGTCTTTGCCGCAAATACCAAAATCAATGGTGATAATCGGCGGCGGCGTAATCGGCTGCGAAATGGCCTGCATCTATGGCTCAATGGGAACAAAAGTAACCATTGTTGAGGCACTATCTCGACTACTCCCGAAAGAAGATGAATGGGTCGGCCGGCTGCTGGAGCGCGAATTTAAGAAAATCAACATCGACTCAATTACCGCCCAGAAAGTTGCTTCGGTTGATAAAACCTCTTCCCCTTCGAAAGTTGTTCTCGAAAATGGCCAGATAATTTCTGCCGAAAAAATATTGGTTTCTGTCGGCCGCAGACCCCTTGTCGAGAAAGAAATCATCCAGGCATTGAAACTACATACAAATGGCCCCGCTGTAGCGGTCAACGACAAGCTCGAAACTAATGTTCCAGGCGTCTATGCCCTCGGCGATGTTGTCGGGACAACCTTTTTGGCTCACGGCGCTTCTGCCGAGGCAGAGGTCGCCGCCGTAAATGCCACAGGCGGCAATGAAACGATGTTTGATTATTGCCTCATCCCAAGAGTCATCTTTACATTCCCCGAAGTTGCCTCTGTCGGCAAGTCGGAAGAAATGTGCAAATGCGAAGGTGTCGATGTTACGGTCGGTAAGGCATTTTTTAAGGCCAACGGCCGAAGTGTTGCCCACAATCAAACCTCAGGGCAAATAAGGGTCGTCCGTGCAAACAGCACCAACAAAATCCTTGGCATCACAATGGTTGGCGATATGGTTACTGAATTTATCGCCTTAGCAAGAGCGCTTATAGGCACAGCCGAGAAAATTTCCCGCATAACCTTCCCGCACCCGACGGTTTCTGAGACGCTCGAAGAGGCAATCGAAGATGCCTTCGGCCCACAGAGAATTTAGACACAGATTAACACCGATTGACACTGACTAAAAAAGAATAAAAAGTCTGACCTTCAAGTTACAACTTCTTTCTTCAGCCGCCTTAGTTTCCTGATGCGTTCGCGGTCATCTTCTGTCACCTGCCGCTTGAACCACATCATTACATCTATTAGCTGGTTCACCTCGTGAATGTTGGGCATTCTTCTGCCTGCTATTATTCGGTCTGCGTTCCATCTGGCAACTTGTTGAGTAAGAATAATGGCAATCGCAATGGGAGCAGAAAACGCCATTATGAATCCAGCAAGCATAATCAAAAATTCACGCCACATCCCTGTTTTCTCCAAACATTAAGATTCATTATGTCTCAAGGATATGCAGTCCTATAATATCGCTGGTAAGATTCGTTTTCAAACACAATTTTACTAACTATACTTCTTTAATCCAATTTCTAAGCGAAAACAATGAACCTTTAGTTCCAAAAACGTCCAGAATCAGTATATAAGTCCTATGCTGTAACGAACTTGTGCAATCATATCTCTTTTGCGCCCAAACTTTCCAAAACTCCTAAAATCCCAAAATTTCTCTTGACCTTCTCTTAGAATGGGAAGTGTTTCGGCAGATATAACTGTTACTGGCTGGCTAACTGATGGAACAACGCAATTTCAGGGCACGGACACTATAAAAATAGTGTCCCCCAAAATCAAAACAAAAAAGAAATGACCAAAAGTTTTCTTAAACCCCTCGGAAAACTTGCAAAACAGGTTCAATTTTACCCGCAACAAAAAGGGCTGGCATTGCCAGCCCTTTTTGTTTACAAATATAGAGGTGTAGCACAGATAATCCCCTGTTAAAATAACACTATGAACAACGTACACAATACACAATACGAACAACGAACTTTGTCTATTTGTGATTGCGGCCTCGCCGATTATCGGAATGTTCTCCAGCAGCAGCTCCAATTGTGGGGACAAAGACGCCAGAACAAAATACCCGATACTGTCCTAATCGTCGAGCACCCTCCGGTTATAACCCTCGGCGCCCGCCTAATCGCCAATAAACTGCTCATCAGCCGTGAAGAGTTGGAGAGAAAAGGTATTGACGTTGTTAATATCCGTAGAGGCGGCGGCGCAACCGCTCACAATCCCGGCCAGCTGGTCTTCTACCCAATTCTGAATCTCCAGCATCTCGGTCTTGGAATCAACGAATATATCAGAGAACTGGAAACAATAGGAATTGAGCTTCTCGAACAATTAGGCGTCTGTAGCACAAGACGCAAAGGCTACCCCGGCCTATGGCTCGGAAACAATAGTCAATCGAAAATCGTCAATCGTCAATTCAGAAAGGTCGCCTCTATCGGCGTCCGCGTATCAAAAGGCGTAACCTATCACGGTATGGCGATAAACATTCAAAATGACCTTAGCATCTTCGATTTAATTGTTCCCTGCGGCCTTGATGGTATCGAAATGACCTCCATCCTGAAGGAAACCGGCAAGGAACAATCAATGGCAGAGGTGAAGAATAAGTTGAAGATTTCACTCTGTGAGCATCTTGGGAAGACAGAAGACAGATGACCGAGGACAGAAAGCCGATAACGGACGACAAACCACGAAGATTGCCTCCCTGGCTCCGCAGGCCATTGCCAACCAGTGACAGCTTTCGCCGAACAGAGCAAACATTAAGCTCACTCGGCTTGCAAACTATTTGCAGCAGCGCAAACTGTCCAAACCGCGGCGAATGTTGGTCAAGAAGCACAGCAACGGTCTTAATTTTAGGCAACATCTGCACACGGCGCTGCAGGTTTTGTTCCGTTGCAACCGGCAAACCTGCACCACCAGATCCAGCCGAGCCGTCCCGCTTAGCACAAATGGCAAAACAAATGAACTTAAAATATCTGGTAATTACAAGCGTCAACCGTGATGATTTATCGGATGGCGGCGCCGGCCACCTCTGCGATTGCATCAAAACGGTTCGGCAGCACTGCCCCGATATGAAATTTGAAATCCTGACGCCCGATTTTCATAATTGTCAGACCAAGGCCCTGAAAATCTTACAGGACGCCCTGCCTTTTGTATTCGCTCACAACGTTGAAACAGTTCCATCCTTATATGCTCTTGCGAGGACCGGCGGAAACTATCAGCGGTCGCTAAACCTGCTCAAAATGGTCAAAGATACCTATAACAATATCCAGACCAAATCTTCAATTATGCTCGGCCTCGGGGAAACTGACGCCGAGGTCGTGCAGGTCTTAAGAGACTTACGCAATGTCGGCTGTGACAGAATCACAATCGGCCAATACCTAAAACCCTCGAGAAATTCGCTCGACGTAGCCGAATACATCACCCCTGCCAAGTTCGATTGGTGGCGCCAACAGGCATTGCATTTGGGCTTCTCGTGGGTTATCTCAGCACCCTTTGCCCGCAGTTCCTATCTTGCCGAACAAGAGACCGCTACATAGCCGCTGTTTCTTTCACACGGTATTTTTATAGGACACCAAAATAATTACATTTTTTTTCATTTTGACTTACCCCCCGCTTGCCCCTTCGCAAAACCGTGCTATACTTTAATTACCTAAACTGCAAAAATTTAGGCCCTTTTTGGAGGGGAATGTAATGCAAAGTATCAGGAGATTCCCCCGACAGAAGCATCAGGGTTCCGCGCTAATCATATCAATGATATTTGTAATCGTGCTCACCGCCCTCGCCGTCAGCATGGCTGCTATTTCCGGCACAAGCATCCAGATAGCCAATAATCAATCTACTGCCAACCGCGCAAGAGCTGCCAGCGAATCGGGGCTTGAAGTCATCAGATTCTGGCTAAGCGAGATTGTTATACCAGGAACCACTGCGGAAGACCAGCGGCTTGAACAAATCTCAAGTGCACTTCAGAACGCCCTCTCATTAAATGGCGTAACCAACATTACCGCCAATTACGATGGCACAAGCGTAACCATCCCGAGCACAACACTCGACTCATCCAGCCAGCAGAGCTTTTCCGCCGGGTTCACGCAAATCGACGGCGAAACAATTCAAATAGATGTTACCGGTGTTTGCGGCCCAGCTACACACACGATAAGAGCCAATTACAAATTTACAACCAGAGCACATACAGTCTTCGACTACGGCGTGGCAACAAAAGGGCCTCTATCTCTGAGCGGCAATGTAGAAATCGAAACCGTTAATGTAGCTGTAGGAGCAGGCGTCTATATTGAAAGCAACAACTCAAATCTTGCCCTGTCTATAGTCGGCAATTCTCAAATAGCCGAAGACGTCAGCATCGTTAACCCGATTGCTAATGTCTATCTGCAGGGTGCAAAAGCAGGTATAGGCGGCCAGACAGGTCAGGATGCTATAAATAACCACGTCTCCTTTGGCAGCACGTCAACAGAATTCCCTGCACCCAATCCTGGTCATTTTGAATCTTATGCAACCAATATCGTGAATTCTACAACCGACACCAGCGATGTAACGTTGGATAATGTCAGAATAGCAGCCGGCACCAATCCTATTTTTTCAGGGCAGGTTACATTAAGAGGTGTTATCTTTATCGAAGCGCCAAACATCGTGAGCTTTCAGGGAAATACGACAATAACCGGTCTTATTATTGGAAATGGTGATATTGATGATGATTCCGGCATAAACCAAATTAACTTTTCAGGCAATGTCATCAGCAATCCTGTTACACAGCTTCCTGATGAGGAAGAATTCGCCGCAATCAAAACCCAGACAGGAACATTCCTTATGGCGCCGGGTTTCAGCGCATCGTTTAGCGGAAACTTCCATACACTTAATGGCGCTATAGCCGCCAATGGAATCCAGTTCTGTGGAAACGCAGGCGGAACGGTCAACGGCTCCGTCATAAACTACTCCGACACACAAATGGAGCTGACAGGCAACAGCGACCTTCTCATCTACCCACAAGGCACAACTAATATGCCTGCCGGTTTTACACCAGAACTAACACTGCGATACGACCCATCTTCTTACTCGGAAGTCGCCTTTTAACCATTGCTGGTTCTTATAATCCCTCCCCACTAAAAGCATTGTCGGCCCACCGCTTCTTATAATGACTTCCTGCTTCCTTATCGGACATCGCAACGTCCGCATCACTTTTTGCATGTGCGCAAGGTATTTATTATATTTTAGTTAGAACATATAGAAGGTCGCAAAATCCGTCTTAACTGGGGCTTTTTTCCGGTGGGGAGAAAAATGTTGCCCGCAAAAAAACCTGCTTACTCCAGGCGCTCCGGGAGCGCCCTTTTGATTTCGATGATATTCATTATTGTATTCTCCGCCCTGGCCGTCTCTATGGCCACGCTGTCAGGCGCCAACGTCCAGATAGCCAAAAACCAGTGCAAGGCCGACGGCACGCGAACCTGTGCTGAATCGGGACTGCAGATTACTCGCTACTGGCTAAGCCGCGTCGCACTTCCCGGAACCACACCTACAAGCCAAAGATTCGAGCAAACTGTTCACTCTCTCCAACACATCCTGGCTGCCAATGCTATCGCCAACAGTTACAACGGCTCAAGTATGACCATTCCGAACGTTACACTAAATTCGTCTATGCAGCAGAGTTTTTCCGTAGTCATCACCCAGCTCGACATTAACACGAACACGCTGCAAGTAGATGTCACCGGCACTTATGGCTCATTAAGCCGCATAATCCGTGCCAACTACACTTTTGGCACAAGGTCTAACTCGGTCTTTGACTTCGGCGTAGCAAGCAGAGGTCCCTTGTCGTTAGCAGGCAATGTAGAAATTGAAGGTGCTAACGTATCCGTAGAAGCAAGCGTATATATCGAGAGCAACAACTCCAATCTTGCCCTCTCGATAATAGGTAATTCACATATAGCCGGTGATGTCAGTATTGTTAATCCCATTGCCAACGTGCTCCTTCAGGGCGGCAACGCAGGCATAGGCGGCGAAACAGGCCAGGCCGCAATACAGAACCACGTCTTCTTTGGCGTCCCCCCGACAAGCTTCCCGACACCTAACCCAAGCGCTTTCAGACACTATGCGACCAACGTCATTGATTCCACAACATCTACTTCTGCTGGCGCAATATTTGAAAACGCCCTAATAATAGCCGACACAAATCCTACTTTTTCAGGTCACGTTACCTTGATGGGCATCACCTTCATTGAGGCACCAAACATAGTAACCTTCTCAGGAACAGCAGACATAATTGGTTTCATTGTCGGTGAGGGCGACCTGAACGATAACTCCAAAACAAATCAAGTCATCTTTCAGGGCAATGTATATAGCCAGCCCGTTACTAACCTGCCCAATGAGGAAAAATTCGCAGGTATCAGGTCCCAAACCGGAACATTCTTGATGGCCCCAGGCTTCGGGCTTTCTTTCGGCGGCGATTTCCACACCCTTAACGGTGTCATAGCCGGCAATGGTGTTACCTTTTACGGCAACGCCGGCGGCACGGTCAACGGCTCTATAATCAATTATTCCGAAGAGATAATGAATCTGTCCGGTAACAGCGACCTTTACTTCAACCGCTCCGGAACAAGTCACGTGCCCGCCGGATTTATCCCTGAAATCGTCCTACAATTCGACCCGTCCTCATATTCCGAACTTTCCTTCTAATCTCCGGCAGCCATTCTTCCATAATAATCAAGTTCTCTGACAACAGATAGTCCCCAAAAACCTCTTGATAAAACCGCATGAACCCTTTAGACTTCCAATCGCAAGCTATGTGCTGTCGATGCCACTTCTCAGCTAATTCAGTTATGGCCCAAAGGAGTGAATTATGAAAATGTCATCGAGCAACAATCGTCTGTTCAAACCAGCGATACCAATATATTGGCCAATAATATTACTTACAGGATTTGTAATGATAGTGCCAACGTATGCTGATTGGAACGTCTGGACCTTGACAGGCACCGAACGCGTCCTTCGCAGCAATCCGCCCGGCGACTCACACGAAGTAAAGCTGGCCGCAGCGAGGAATGAATGGGAGAGCTTTCAAATCCTGATACGCTCTGACCAGCAGGTCAAAGGGATACGAGTGGAACCCGGAGAATTGCGTGGCACCGGCGGAGCAGTGTTGGATACAAATAACACGCGACTTTTTCGCCAGCACCAACTCTACATAGACGCCGGCACATATCGAAATCCCACATTCAAGCCGGATTGGTTCCCAGACCCGCTCATTCCTTTCCGACATCCGGTGTCAGCAGAGATGCTGGAAGGTGCAAGGTTCAGGGCTATTCCGTTCGACTTGCCCGCCAACGAAACCCACGGTTTCTGGGTGGACCTTTACGTGCCAGGCAATGCGACCCCGGGCGAATACCGCGGGACCTATCGTGTGACCTCAGAGAGCGACCAATTGATGGAAATTCCTGTTTCGCTGACTGTTTGGGATTTTAACCTGCCGCGAGTATCTACGCTGGTAACCGCCTTCGGCTCACCGGCACAAAGGATACGTGATTACTATCGCCAGCGGGCAAAGGTGGGTAAAGAGCCAGAGCCAAAAAACTGGACGGCCATAGAGATTCAGTGCGCTCAAATGCTGACAGAGCATCGATTCAATGCTACACCGCCATCAGAATATCTGTGGCCGGTCGCCCAGCAAGATGGCTCATTTCGGATTCCGGCAGAACAACTGCGCTTGCTGCGGGAGTTTGTTGACTGCTACCACGTCAACGCGCTCCAGATTCCGCATCCATCCAGCGTCGTCAAAGACCCAGAACGCGAACGCGATAAGTTACGGGCGTGGCTCGCTGCGTTTGACCAGGCGGTCAAAGAGCTCAACCGACCATACATTATTTTCTATACCTACCTGAAAGACGAGCCCAACACCGAGGAAGACTACCGCTATGTGCAAAAGTGGGGCCACGCCATTCGCGAAGCCAAATCCGTCGTTAAGGTCCTGGTCGTGGAACAGACCTGGACCGAGCCAGGTAATGGCGGTGCTGATAGCACCTGGGGCGACCTCTACGGAGCTGTGGATATTTGGTGTCCACTTTTTTCGCTGCACCGGCAGGATAGCGCCGCCCAACGACAGGCCCTCGGCGAGACAATATGGACTTACACAGCTCTGTGCCAGGGTGAGCCGACCCCGTGGTGGCATATTGATTATCCGCTTCTCAATTATCGCGTGCCGGCATGGATTGCCTGGCGATATAGGATGAAGGGGCTGCTCTACTGGGGCGGGATGTCATACTGGCGAGAGGCAGAAGACCCCTGGTCACAGGCCGACACCTACCATAAGGAGCTGGTCTTTAACGGCGAAGGCACTCTGGTCTATCCCGCCCGCCCGGTTGGCTACGATGGCATTGTGTCCAGCTTACGCCTTAAAGCACTCCGCGACAGCATCGAAGACTACGAGTATCTTGCTATTCTCGAACGTCTGGGCAAGGCAGCAGAAGCGGAGAAGATAGTGCTTCCAGTGGCTCAATCCTGGTTCGGCTGGGAGAAAGACCCTGCTGCCTACAAAGAGGCAAGGGTCAAACTGGCCGATATGATTGTTGCAACACAAAAAGCACCCTCAGCCAAGACCGTCCAAGTCACAAGCCCACTCCGAGCGCATCCGACCAACCCATACTACTTTCAAGACAACCAGAGCAAGGCCGTCATTCTCATCGGAGACTATACCTGGGGCACATTTTCAGACATAGACTATGATTATGCAGCTATGTTCGACACTCTCAAGGCAAATGGACTAAACTTCGCCCGCGTTTGGGTGTTCTGGGGTAACGAGACCGGCTCCGGGGACCGCATCAACGTTGTGCCCTTTCTGCGCACAGGACCCGGCAATGCCAACGACGGCAGGCCAAAATACGACCTGACGCAGTTTAACCCTGCATTTTTCGAACGGCTGCGGGCACTGTGCACCGCTGCACGCGAGCAGGGAATCTATCTTCAGCTTATCCTCTTTGACGCCTGGATGCTCAAGCATTCACACTTGTGGAAGCTGCACGCTTACCACCGCGATAATAACATCAATGGCGTTGATGGTGACCCTCGCAACACCGGCACAGGCACCGACGGACAAGACGGCTTCTGCTCACTCGACAATCCGAAGGCACTCGAAGCACAGAAGGCATATATCTGCAGGGTGGTTGATGCGGTCAACGAGTTTGACCACATTCTCTTTGAGATTGCCAACGAGAACTATTACAACGGGCAGTGGGAATTGCGGCTGTGCGATTTCATCCATGATTACGAGAAGACCAGGCCCAAACAGCATCTGGTTATGCCCAAAGACCTTCTCAACCACAGCAGTGTAGTGCAGACATGGGACGTGCAGGCCATCCACACCGCGCTAACAGAGAAGCGCCGGCTACGTCAGCCACTTATCTTCGACACCGATTGGACCATCACGCAAAACGACAATGAAGTACGCAAGGCGATGTGGACAGCGGTGCTGAGTGGCGGGCATTTCAACTATATGGACGACAGCCTGCAAATCGGCAGCGAGCACAAAGGCGATTTCAGGGGCAGCCGTCGGGCTAATCTACACCGACAGATTGGGCATCTCGCTGCGTTTATGAGGCAGATGCGGTTCTGGGAGATGCAGCCGGACGATGCGCTGGTCAAAGCAGGTAACGCCTTTGCGATGGTCTCGACAAAGGAGCCGGCGGCTTACCTGGCATACCTGCCCAACGGCGGGGAGGTAACAGTGGACCTTTCGCCGGCCAGGGAAACTTTCGAAGTCGAATGGTTCCATCCTGTCGAAGGGACCACGGAGAAAGCAGCTCCAGTCCAGGGCGGCGCCTGGCGCTCGTTTCAAACTCCGTTCAGCGGTGATGCGGTGCTATATCTCAAAACACACAAAACAAAAGAAGGAAATTGAAAGACGTTCAGACTCACGACAATCTATGGAGGTATGAATATGTGCCGCTGGATATGGATGAGTTTGTGCATCACCGTAATAACAATGGTCGCAAGTGCCCAGACCTACTATGTCGCAACAGACGGGAAACCGGATTTTCCGGGCTCGAAGGAAAAACCGTGGCCCTCGGTCGAATATGCCCTGTCAAAAGTTGGCGGCGGACATACCATCATCGTTAAGCCGGGCATTTACCACGGCCCGATGCAGATTGCGAAACAATACGCAGGAACCAAGGAGCGACCGACCGTGATTCAATCGGAAGTCAAATGGCAGGCGGTGATTATCGGCGCCGAATACCACGTTATCAGCAACGATGACGGCTGTGATTGGCTGGTCATAGACGGTTTCGAGGTGATGGGAGGACGATATGATGGGGTCAAAATGAACGGCAATTACAATGTCGTGCGCAATTGCTGGGTGCACAACAATAAGGCGATGGGAATCGCTATGCACAACCAGAAGGGCGGCGTCATTGAGAACAATCTCATCGAGTTCAACGGCGACCACATCCAGTTCGACCACGGCGTCTATGCCGATGGCGACGAATTAACAATACGCAACAACATCGTCCGCCACAACGCCAGTTATGGATTGCACCTGTATCCATCCATCAAGAGCTCACGGATTGTCAACAACCTCGTGTATGGCCAGGTGCGGCGACGCGGTATCATCGTGGCATGTCCCCAGGGCGGCGGTAAGAATGTCATTGTAAATAACACGGTCGTCGAGAATCAACCGCTCACCCTCTGGAATGGCAACGGCGAGGTGATAGTGAACAACATCCTGGTGACAGATGGAGCAGAGGTATTCTCCTTTGACGAGGACACCCAAAACATTCTGGCAGATTATAACTTCTGTGTGCCTAAGTCCGAGCATCAGGGACCGCACGGACTGACCGGCGATCCGGGATTCGTGGATCCGGTTAAAGGAGTTTTCTGGCTGCAGGAAGGTAGTCCCGCGATTGAAAAAGGTTCTCAGCAATATGCGCCTATGACAGATTTCTGGGGCCGCCCGCGCCCGAAGGATAAAATCCCAGACCTTGGCGCATTCGCCTTCGAACTACTCTTGATCCAGGAGAAAGTTCGGGCAACTTGGGATAATGGCTGGGCATATCACCGCCACGGCAACAACATTGGCCTGCCTGACCCGTGGGTGCTGCCTTCATCCAGACCTGACAAGGTATCTCGGTGAGGTGGTTGAACACTCTGGAAAACGCGAAAATGACTAAAGAAAAACACCTCCAGGACAACTGTCTCGTGCTTTGTTCGGGCAAACTCGACAGGATTGCTTCACCCAACCAGACATAGCGAAGAAATCATCCGCTTGCGGCTGGTCGGCTTTATCACATCAACCTCCACTGCTGTGGTACCAAAGGGCAGATAGCCGTCGGCTAAGGTTAAAGATTACCCATAAAAATGTGAAGTGCAGCGAATTTGCACTTGTAACAAACATTTCTTATACTTTACTTGACATATAGAAGTTTAAAAAAAACTACACCAAGCAAAGCAACTTTCCGGTGGGGGAAAAATGACGCTCACAAAGCAGTTTGCTCACCCGAAGCGGCAGGGAACCGCTCTTTTGATATCGATGATATTTATTGTCGTATTTTCCGCCCTCGCTGTCTCTATGGCCACCATGTCCGGAGCCAACGTCCAGCTTGCCTCTAATCAGCACAAGGTCAACTCCTCTTTATCAGCCGCTCAATCCGGAATCGAGTGCGGTAAATACATCGCTGCCACCACAATCCTTGATAAAACCGGCCACAACTATATCACACTTACCGAGGCCGATAAGGTATGGTCGGACCTCTGCCAGCACCTCCAGAACGCCGCCCTTGACGGCAAAACAGTATCGGCTTCCTCTCGTTTCTTCGACTCCATCGGCAGCGGCGACCAGATTATCACTTCTCATCTCAATTTCGGAAACGCCACTGCAAGTTTTACAATAAGGTTTTATCGATACGATAGCGAACACCACATCATTAAACTCCAGTCCACGGGAATTGACGGTCAGGTAACAAGACAAATAATGCTCGATATGAAAGTTACAAAGGATAGCAAAGTCCTCAATTATGCAGTCGCCAGCAGAGGCCGTATGTGGCTTACAGGCAATACTACCATTCACGGCGACATCTTCAGCACCTGGAACCGTGCCGAGATTTCCCCGTTCAATATGACCAGCGACTCAACCGTCGAAGGCACCATCAATACAGTTTTAACCCTCCAGCAAATCCAAAATCAGGATTACCAGCTCGAAACTCTTGACGCAAATGACAACCCAATATTCGACGAAAACAGCAACCGTGTTTACAGCTCCCAGGACCAGATTCAGTGCTGCCATCAAGGCATCAATTACGGGCAGCAATCACAAAATATGCCGGGGATGAGTATCACTGATTATGACACCTCTCAATATCGAAGTAT
>CAZKOQ010000041.1:0-12997 GCA_964554425.1 uncultured Pirellulales bacterium
CGACTTTAATTTCCTTGCTCGATTCCCAAAGACCATGAATGTTGCAGTATGCCATCGCGTGTAGTGCGCCCGGCCTTGCTATCTTAATGCTTGCCACAACCTCATGATGAGTATAGACAGGCCCTTTGTTCGCCCCCTCTACTGACTCACCGTGAGCACTAAACTCGTAGTGCCCCACCTGATAAGTGAATTTTCCACCTTCCGGATGGAACCACAGCGATATCCAGCGAATGTGATGCTCAGTAGTATTGGGGTGAGGAATCTCCTTGCCCAAGCTGACCTTCACTGTGAAAAACTCATCTGCCTTGACCTGGTCCGGGCACTCAATTACCGGCACGTGCTTTTCCTTCTTCCAGTCTGCTTTCTGAATCCGTTCACTGAGCTCTATCATTAGATATACCTCCTTATCATAATTTGATGACCTCAATTTATATTTAGCGTTGAGAAGACAAATATCCGTTCAATAGTTAGCGGCTTCCAGTTCAAAATGCGCTTGCGGGTGTGCACAGGACGGGCAAACTTCTGGCGCTTTGGCACTTTCATGAACATAGCCGCAATTTCTGCAAACCCACCTTACTGATTTTTTGCGTTTGAAGATAAGTCCGTCGGTTATGTTCTTCGCCAGAGCAAGGTAACGCTGCTCATGACGCTTTTCAGCGATGGCGATATTTCTAAAGACCGTAGCAATTTCCGCGAAGCCCTCTTTGTCTGCTATCTTTGCGAAATTGGGATACATTTGTGTGTTTTCATAATGTTCCCCTGCCGCCGCTGCCTTTAAGTTCTCCAGTGTATTGCCGATAACGCCGGCCGGAAATGCTGCGGTGATTTCCACCTCGCCGCCCTGCAGAAACTTGAACTCTCGCTTTGCGTGCTCTTTTTCCTGGTTGGCCGTCTCTTCAAAAATGGCTGCTATCTGCTCATAGCCATCTTTGCGGGCCTGGCCGGCAAAATAACCGTAGCGGTTTCTCGCCTGTGATTCGCCGGCGAATGCGGCTAATAGGTTCTTTTCAGTTTGTGTTCCTTTTAGATTCATTTAATACCTCCTTTTTTGCAAATGGTTAATGCTCTCCCGAAAACCTTTTATTTCTTAAACTTCTCCCGCATATATCGCAGATGCCCTCAAAATAAACCGTTTTCCTTAATATGGTGAACCTTTTGCCCAGCGCTCTGGGAATAGGGATATTCTCAAATGGCTTGTGGTGAAAATCAATAATTCTTTTGCATTTTATACACTTAAAATGCTGATGGGGCTGGAGATTGCCATCGTATCGCTTTGGGTCGCCCGACCCTTCAACCGCAAAGGCAGCTCCTATGCTATCTAAAGTAAGCAGCGTCCTGTTGACGGTGTCCAGCGAAATGCTTGGGAATGTTTTTTTTACCTGTCGATAAACTATCTCTGCCGATGGGTGCTCTTTTGTTGCGATTAGTGCATTATAAACCGCCATTCTTTGCGGCGTAACTTTCAGCCCCGTCTGCCGGCATCTGGCCTGGAAGGCATCCGACTTCGCTTTGGCTGCATTTGGTTCTCTGATATTGCTGTGTTTAGCCATTGTAATAGATTTACCCTTTGCCTTGCCGGCCCATTAAAAAGGCTGTTATTGTTACCGTAATCTGCTAATCGTAGTAAATACGATATAGTAATTACTCCTATCTGTCAATAATTGTTTCATTATTTTTCAAAAAAGATTACTCAAAATTTTAGGTATTTATCGTAAAGGAGCACATTTACCAGAGGTAACGCTTTGTAGCACATTGCTTTGGAGGGTGTCATCCTGAGCCTGCCATAACGCATTGGAGGATGAAAGGGATATTTTACGCAGGGGTCGGGTATTCGACTTTTTGGCCCTGGCGGAACAACATTTCTTAACGGATAAAGTAATGTAATTTATTATCGGAACCAAGATATCCTGCATAACGTCGTGGGTTGGCTTGGTAAGTGGTTGTCCTTAATGATTTTCCCTCTATTTTTGATGTTTTATAGTTTTCCGAATGGCTGTGTGACGATAAAATGGGTAGAATAGGCAAAATCGAGAAATATTTTTCTTGAAAAACAACCGGTTTTAGGGTATGATAATATTGCGCCTACATTCTATCTGCAGATAGAAAATAGAGGCCCTAAAAAAACGAGGAGATGTGGTGAAAAGGCCGAAATCCTGCAATCTGGCGGGCGGGAAGGCAAGTGTCATTCTCGCAGCGGTTGTATTTCTCTTACTCTCTATCTTTGCGCAAAAAGGATGGGGTAAATACAGCGGCGGAACGGGTGCCCCTGAAAACCCCTTCAGAATCGCAACTCCACAAGACCTAAACGACATTGGCAACCACAAAGAAGACTGGGATAAGGACTTTGTTCTCGTCAGCGACGTCAACCTCGCACAATACACCGGCTCCAGCTTCAACATGATTGGAAACAGCCCGCAAAAGTTCACAGGCATTTTTGATGGCAACGATAACAAGGTATGGAATTTTACCTGGAGCTCCGCCGACGTAAATACTGTGGGGCTATTTGTGTTTGTAGGCAGCGCCGGCGAGATAAAAAACCTCGGACTGGAAAACATCGACATAGACGGCTCAACCGGCAGCGCCATTGGCGCGCTGGTAGGTAGAAACTGCGGCGGAACAATCACCAACTGCTACTCCACAGGCAGCATATCAGGAAATCAATATATCGGCGGACTGGTCGGATACAATGAGGGCACGATAGTCGGCTGTTGTTCCACAGTTACTATCGTCGGAGAATCGCAGGTAGGCGGCCTGGCAGGAGGAAACACAGGCACCATATCAGATAGCAATTCAGCGGGTAGTGTTGACGGAGACAAGCAGCGTGTCGGCGGGCTGGTGGGAGGACCAAACAGCGGGACGATAATAAATTGTTTCTCGACAGCCGAAGTGGGAGGGTCCGCAGAGCTTGTCGGCGGTTTGACCGGAGACAATAGCGGCGTGATAACCGGATGTTATGCGACAGGCAGGACTGTAGGCGCATATTATGTCGGCGGATTAACGGGGCTAAATGAAGGCAGTATAAGCGACTGCCATTCGACCGGCAACGCTATAGCCGTGGGGGTTTATCCGCATTTCACAGGCGCTCTGGTAGGATGCAACTCGGCTTCGATTACTAATTGCTACGCCACGGGCAATGCGCAGGGATTAGGAACTATCGGCGGTCTGGCCGGTATTAACGAGTCCGGAGCAGAAATAATTCACTGCTATTCGACCGGTATGGTTGTGGGACAGCAAAGCATAGGCGGACTTGTCGGAGTTAACTGGGGGACAATCGCGCACTGTAACTCGGCGGCAAAGGTCTTTGCTGGTGAGAACGTCGGCGGACTGGTGGGCGTAAATTACGGGTTAGTGGCCAGGTCCTTCTCAGCAGGCATCGTTGATGCAAGTAGATTTGCCGGCGGATTGGCCGGGTGGAACAATTATGCAACTGTAATCAACTGCTACTCTTGGGCTACCGTTGACGGAGACGATTACTTAGGCGGCTTGGTAGGATACAACGAAAGAGCCACGATAGATAAATGCTACTCGACAGGGAAGGTTACTAAATGCGACCACGTTGGTGGGCTGGTGGCTTACAATTATAAAGGGACAATAACGGCCTCTTTCTGGGATACTACCACTTCAGGCCGCTCAGGGAGCGCCGGCGGACAAGGCAAAAATACGGCCCAAATGAAAACACGGCTCACCTTCACCGCTGTCGGCTGGGACTTTGTCGGCGAAACCGCCAACGGCACAAACGATTACTGGCGGATGTGCGTCAATGGCATCAACTATCCTCTCCTTAGCTGGCAGTTCGAGGCAGATTTCCTCTGCCCCGACGGCGTGGACATTCCGGACCTGCAATTTTTCACAGACCGCTGGCTCAGCGCCGACTGCGCCCAGCAAAATTGCTTCTGCAAAAATGCAGACATCAATTACGATGGCCAGGTGGATTTCCTGGATTTTGCCCTCTTCGCCTCGCAGTGGCTGGAGGAAAAATAGCGTATGGCGTAGAGTATTTAGCCCGGCGTTTTACGCCGGGTTTTGCTGGTCAAGGGTCGTCCCAGCGTCTCAAAGACCGCCAGGACGTTCTCGATAGGAGTATTGCACTGGATATTGTGAACGGTGCTGAAAACAAACCCGCCCCTCTGGTTAAATATCTGCACACGCTCTGTAACCTGTCGGCGAACTTCTTGTGGCGTGGCGAAAGGCAGCGTCTGTTGTGTATCTACTCCGCCGCCCCAGAAGACTATCCTGCCTCCGTATTTATCAACCAGCTTTTGCGGCTCCACACCTTTTGCCGATGTCTGAACGGGATTTAGAATATCGAAGCCCGCCTCGATAAATCCCTCAATCAACGGCTCGCACCCGCCGCAGCAGTGCTTCATCGTCTTCCATTTGGTATGGGCGTGAATCCAATTATTTAATTTTTTGCTGAACGGCAGATACAGCTCCCCGTAGGTCTGAGGGCTGCAAAATAGCGTATTCTGCGCCGCAAGGTCTGTGCCATCTAAGAACACAACTTGAACCCTGTCGCCTACCGCCTGGTAAATCCGCACCAAATTCTTTATCGCAATCTCCACCTGTCCTGCGAAAACCTCTTTGATATATTCCCGCCGCATTACCGTGCTTATGTACCACTCCTCGATGTCGCGGATTCCCTTTGGGTCCTTCAGTCCCGGCCCCGGCACACGCGCGATGTCGCCGAATCCTGTCCCGCCGAACGATGCCGCAATCGCAAGGTCGGTGTTATGGTAAAGCTCTGTCGCCTTTTGCTCGTAGTGCTTCAGGTCTTCTTCGCCGATGAGCGTGAATTCTTCGAGGTTGTCGGCCGGATTTAGCTTTGTGTCGTCGATGGGCTTTTGGCGGATAATCGAATCAAAATAGAATCCGCCCTTCGGCATCCGGCCTGATGGATCCGCCGACCTGTCACCCTGCGGATACATCAGGATATCGCCGTTGGGGTTCGGCTCGGTGTTGAATTTGCCCGGCACTAATACATCGGTTCCATCGAATGTCCGCCATGGCTTCCAATCTTTGTTCTCAAAGCCGAATATGTTTCTTGGCGCCGGCAGATTGATAACATCGATGCCAAGCGCCTCGCGCAAATCGCCGGCGACCTCGCCTAACATCTGATGAAGGTCGATGACCTTGACCGGCTCGCCCGCCGTTCTTTTGACGGGCTTGCCTGGTTTGTCCAGCCCGAGTGCCTGCCGCAATTTAGCAATGATACTTACGTGTGCGCCGCTGGTGTGTGTGCCGCCGAGGTCAACAGGCACACGGTCCGCCTCTCTGTAATTCAGCGCTCGCATCACTCTTTCTCTCGGCGTCATTGACCGCCTCGCCTCAAAATTAGTTTTTACAACTTTGTCGCTATTTTCCGGTACGGGTGTGATTTGTTGCAGTTTGGCTCTTTGTTTACGGATAAACCTTATTGAGTGTAAAACACTATGAAGATTTCCCAAATCCAGCGTTTTTGTCTTTGGGTTGTTCTGTAAAACATTCCAGCACAAGTCTCTGAATATCGGTCAGCAGCCCATCGGGAACAACGCCGATGACATCGGAGATTTTATGTTTATCAATTGTCCATAATCGGCCACATCGGACAGTTGTGCTGTGAGGTAAACCGGTTAATCCAAACTCAGGGTGCTTGTTTGAAATCTCCACATCGTAGCTTCGTGGATGATGGACATTTATGCTGCTGGTAGTAAAAGCCACGATAACCTCGGGGTACTTCCGATTGAACTCAGAGCTTGATACGACAACGGGAAACCTCTCTTTTGTTTTCTCAGAATTGGCAAAAGGAACGTGTGTGCGGATGATATGGCCAGGCGAGGGGACCCATTGCTCACGCGCCATGTTTACTCCTCAGCGTTATTAAGCATCTGCGACCAATCTTCATCTTCCGGGGCGTTTAATCCTTCTGCAATCTCCTCCTGTCGTGTCGGTCCAACATCAAATGACAGCCAAGCGCTATCAGCGCGTTTTCTTGCTTCCTCAAGAAATCTGATCCAAGCTTCCTCAGCAGTCAAACCCTCGACAGTTATACCTATCTCGGGAGCAGACATCCGGACAAGTCCTCCCAACTGACCCAAAATAACACGGATTGTTTGCCTTCCTTCCTGCATCGCTAGAACATACTGCGACGGTATACAGATGGAATTGAAGTTGTAGTATTGGTCCTCCGGTGGATAAATGATAAACTGTTCCAGCATTTGTTCGCTTATGGCCATCTTTCACTTCACTTCGGTCCCATCTGTTGCGGGCATCTCCTGCTGGGGTCCAGCAACTCTAAATTTCCGTTCCCCTACAAGCTCACCCTCACATAAGACTTGCACAACATAGTCTCCTGGTTTGTTGAAATGGAGTTGCTGCCAACAAATGTTCAACTCAACAACCTGCAATGGATTTTGAAAATCCAATTCCCCTACCATCCCGGCTATCGGCTTGCTGTCCTCAAGGTTCGAAAATCGAATGTCTGTTTTGTATTTACCATGCCCATTAGTCAACGCAACATATACGTGCAATTGCGGATGGGTGTAGGGAAAACTATTTGCCCTAATAGTATTGAAAAGTCCAATCAACGACACCTTTTTTGTAGCTTCGTCTCTTATAATACTATCGCAAATGTTTATGGACAAAACTGACGGTGTCGGTTTCTTGGTTATTTTGGTGGCTTTGTTTTCCCTATTTTCTACCAAATCCAGCTCCCATTCAATTATTCGTTTTTCTGGTCTTACAGATTTGAGGTTCCTATTATAGCACACTCCAAAAACTCTATGTAGTATATCTCAATATATCGACCAAATCAACAACAAAACTGCGAATCTACCACAAAATCCCGTAAATTTTTCTTGCCTGTGGAATCTGCCCTCAGAAGTTCCCTTCGTTAGAAGCTGTGTTTTACGCTTTCATTTGTGTCACGATTTGCCGGGTCTGGGCCGATTGGCTGCGGTGGGCATCTTTGAATGCGGAGACCTGCGGCTGATTGTTCTTCTTGAAAAGCTCATTGCCGGCAATAATCTCCTGCAGCGCCTTCGACTTCGTTCTTGCATCTTTTAAGAACCCAACAGCCCTTGTGCCATAGACCCCGCCCAATAAAGCGCAGATACCAATGCCAAGCTCTAACATAGAATCCGCCACCTGCCACGCATCAGGACGGTCGCCTGACTGCTGCACGGCTGTGTTGGCAAGCTGCCAATTCGATTGCTCAAGTATGTCCTCGGCAGAGGCAGCTTTTGGGAATTCCTCCGGCAGGCCGAAGTAGGAAGTGAACGCCTGGCTCTGCAACTCACTTAGCTCGGTGAGCGCCTGCAATTTTGGTGAGCCGGCCTCTACCTTTGCGGTCTGGGCGGCTGTCATCGCCGTCCGGTTATGCAGCCAGGCATTTTGCTTCTGGTCTTCGCTCGGCGCAAATCGCAAACCCTCACAGCCGGCAAGGAAAAAGGCGAAAGTAAAAAGGCAATTCGCCAGACAAATGGCGAATAAAGGGGCAAAACTTTTCGATTGTGATTTGGTCGTGGAAATCTCTTTCATCGTTTCTCTCCTTTGTGTTTATCGTTCTTTGTCGATGAGCTGAGGATAATGAGCTATGAACTCATCTCTTAATTCTCAATTCTGAATTCTATATTCTCGAGCCGGCTTTTCGAGTGCCTGCAGGCGGTATTCGTATGAGATGCTCTTTGCAGAAAGTGTCTCAATCTTCTGCTCAAAGCTCCTCTGCCCTTGCAGCAGCATAGTAACATCCCGCTGCAATAAATCGAGCTGTCTTTGCAGATTCAGCCAGCTACCCACAATCAAAGACGCAAGCAGCACCAACTGAACCAGCACGGAAACATTTATCTGTCTATTGAATTGCCAGCCCGCCGAACGGCTGTCGGGCAGGTTTCGCGAATTGTTCTCAGCCATCGTTTCACCTTTGTGCGCGCATAATGATAGTATTTAGCCCGCCGTTTCACGGCGGGTTCACAAGCTACGGCGGCGCATAGAAAACGTTCTTATCGCCCACCCTGAACATCACCGCGTATGTCCCCGCCGGCAGCGTCCCCTGTTCAGTAAAGGACTCAGCAAGATTGACCACCCGCATTTGACCGCCTATCTCGGCAGGCGTTGTCCCCGCATCCCCTATCACAACCGCGACCACGTTATAAACATTGTAGGATGAATTGCTTTTGACCTTAACAGCCCACGCGGCAGCCCTTGCACCCGGCGAAGTAACAACTGATACTTCGCCGCCATTTGCCATACCGGCCACGTTACTCACATCTGTCCCTTTCTTCTGCGAACAACTTTCAAGTTTGTGCACTGCTTTCTAAAATTCATCTGGACCCGCTCTATGTGGCTTACGCTGCGGTTATCGCTCCGGTAGCCAAGCAGGTCTCTACTTTCAGGACCGCTGCTGACTCTGTCGCCAACCTGCAAGTCGAGTGTAAGATATGGCGTCTGTATATCGAACGTCTCGATAGCCACAGATTCACCATCCGCCAAGTGCCGAACAAACTCATAGATGGCATCACAGTCATCAACCTCATCCGGAGTTCCAAGAACGTCGGACGCTGCGTTTGCAAAAATGCTCTGGCCGGAGACCTTGCGAAACTTAAACTGTCGGGGCAGTGTCAGTATATGCTCCACTACCGGCGCGGTTGAATTGACCGGTCCATCGGCAACGGTGGCGGTTACTCGCTCATCGCTGACCATCGATGCAGTTATCCTGAACCTCAATTCCACTTTCAAGGCCGCAACCCAGGTATCGACGTCAAGCCGGTCGCTCGACAGCCAAATCCCGCACTCGTCCAGCAGATTGTTAAAGGCGTGAAGATACTGCCACCAATGTAAGCCCCCATCAAACGACACCTCAAGAAAATACCCAAGTGACTTTCCCTGCTTGTCGGAGGATAGTGTCGGCCAGAAGCGCCGGCGTTTGTGGGCAAAATTGCCGCCCTCGAAAATCCTCGAAAAGTCGAACGCCTCACCCTGATTGTAAGGAGCGCTGCTGTATTCGCCTGCCTCGTTGAGACACCACTTGCGATAGACATCTTTGACTTGGTAGAAGACAGGGTTTGTCGAGGGCGAAAACTTGTCATAGTCGGTATCTTCCAGACCTTGGTCCCAGGCCTTTACAAGCTCAAATGTCGCCTCATAAATCTTGAAATCACCCTGGCCGATATACCTATGCGTTACAGGCCAGAAATTCCTCTCGCTGTGCAGCCGAGCAATATCTGTTCTTGAGATGTTAAGATGGTCTTTGTGCTGCTGGCAATTCAGTTCAATCACTCTGCCCGTCACATTTTTATAGAACACAATCGCCTGGCTTGGCCCTATCGGGCCTGACCGTGGGACGAATTTGAACCGAAGCCCAATCCTCTCGCAACTCCGCTGCAGTGCCTCCAGTAGATTTAGCCCCGTAACATCAAGGTCTCGAGCTGCCTGATTTTCTGTCAGCACCTCCAATTGCTCGACGGTCGGCGTTTGAAGCTGGCCGGATACCAGATATTCGGAAATTAGATACTCAATCGCCTCGGCATAGCTCCAGAACTTGCTCTGCGTCGGCTCGGCACAAAAAACCGTATGGCTTCTGCCCTCAAACGAAATCGGTGCGGGATTTGCGTTTGGCTTGCCGTCGGGATTAAACACGGTGTCAAGCCCCGCCAGAAATACAGTTTCATCTTCCGCCTCTACAATACGCTGGCCATAAATGGTGATTCGTTCGAGAGCCGCGCTAAAATCTCTGGCGATAATTTCGACCGTTTCGCCGTCTGTCCCGATAGTTGTCTGGAGTTCTTCTATATGGCCGCTGAAGATAGGGATGCTAAATGTCGCCGCCCCCGGCGGGATGCCGTTAAAATATTGCCGAATACAAATAGACCTCCCTGCGGCAAATTGGCTCGCAGCGTCTTCTATGGATTCAAGTTTGGCGCCGGTAAGTGCAGCAGGATTATAGGCCAACCTCGCCCGGCTAAACCCAGGCCAGCCGGCCCGCACAATCTCTACCGGCTCTAAAACCGAGCACAGTTGCCCATCGACAAAGATTGAAACAGTGCCCGCAGGCAATGCCGTTTGCGTCCGCCCTGACTGAAAAAAATCGATTCTATTGGTCATAAAAACTCTATTCCACAGTTTTGAGTTTTTAGTTTTAATTTTTAATCTTAAATGGCTTCTGCACTTAAAAGAGATATTGATGCAGGGCAGGAAGTGTGCAACTTTGCCTTTAGCTTTGCCAGTGAATTATTCTCCACGCCCGCTGCATCTTCAGCCCTTATGGCAAACAAATGCTCGCCCGCATCTATTGGCTCTGTCCTGTAATCGTAGTATCTTCGCCCCTGGTAAGATGCCGTTGCAATAGGATTTTCGTAGTCAATCTGTCCTGTCAGCTCGTCCCAATAAATCCTGAAGCACGCCGGTTTTGACTTCTGCTCTAAAGGACAATAAAACCAGATAAGATGTATCCTGTTTCCATCTACCTGCTCGACCTTTGAGCCGAAGGTTTTATTGGGCTGCGGCTTCGCCGGCTCGCCATTGCCGTTTATCGAAATCTTCATGGCAGCGCCGAGCGTGCATTCTTGATAGCCGCAATGGTTAAAACGCCGAATCACGTAAAAGTATGTTGAGTTGTTATCGTGCGAAAGATAATCTGGCGGCTGGATTTGCCCGGCGTCCGGTGCTGCTACAGCCAGTATGTTTGCAAAATCCATCTGCTCCATACCGGCCCCGCGATATAACGCCGTGCAGCCGATAACACGAATCCAGAACCACCCTGAGGTCAAACCTGTGCCGAGCTTTACCGCATTACTGCTTAGCCCGTTGAAAAGCGCTTCCCTTAACCACCATCTTTCTATTTCCAGCGACGCCGTGAACCAGCCCGCAGAAATGCTTACCGTTAATATCGAGTATGAAGCCGATGTTCCTCCTGCCGTCCCGACAAGCAGAAGCCCTTCCGTTACGCTGATTGTCCCTGAGGCGCCGCTTAAAGCTCCGACACTCGCTGCGATGCGACGGACCGCTTTCAGTACTCCCGCCACGGATGCCGCCGAGTTGGCCGACCCGGCAACAATCAATCCTCGTGACAGTGTCCCCGTCCCTTGCGATTGCGCTGCTGCTGAGCTGATGAGGTAGTGGCCCTGCTTTAGTGTCGCCGATGTTGCCGATTGTCCTTGCGCCGAGCCGGCCAGCCACGTCCCAGCCGGGAGCGTAAGACACAGTTCTCCGCCTCTGGCGGGCGCAAACATCGCATACGGCTCTCTATAAAGCCGGCCGATTTCAGCGGCCGTTAGAGCTCGCCTGTAAAGTAGAACGTGGTCGATTAACGCCCGAGCGCCCTTGCTGGTGTGAGCGTCGTCGGCGCCTATGGTGTAGGTGTCGTTGCTCTTGATGTCGTTGACATTAGGGTGGCTTAAGGGAAAGTGGTTGCCGGTATCTTCCTTTGAATCTATATAGAGCCGCGTGTTGACTCCGCCTGTAAATACAACCGCAAGATGATACCAGGTATCAATCGCCGGGACCAAACTCGAATATTTCCATCCGGTGCTGTCGTTATTGTTGTCGGTAATCAGCAAACCGAAATGGTCGGTTATGGCCTCATCGAAAAAAAATACAAGTGGCTGACTTATTGAATGTGTGCCGATAACAAATATATCCGAATCAACGCTCACTGATGAGAGCGTAACTTTTGCGATGACTGTCGCCTCTGTTGCGCCGTCTAAGACCCCGATATTGCCTAAATCCGTATAGTCGGTCGCAGCATCGGATTTAAGTGCGCAGCCGTGGATACCGGCTGCCCAGTCCACGCCGCTTAGCGTGCCGGAATTGTTCCGCCTGCTGGCGTCGAAAATTTTATTTCCTCCGCCCTCGTTCATCACCCACGCTCCGACAAGCCCGCGGGCCAGCGGATGGCTTGTATTTAGTTGTATTCCCCTCGGCGGTTTAAGCAGTGGCATAAGATAAACTCAAAGCTTAAAACATGAAGATAAAAACTGTGGAAGTTCCGCAGTTTTACACTTTTAGCTTTTAATTCTTAGTTTCTACGCTGATTGGTATCTCCACGGCTGGTATTTCGCCGTTACCGTGATTGTGTCGGTAGAGCCGCTCCGCTTGCAATACAATCGAAAGTTTGCAACGTCTTTGACGATGAAACTTACCTGATTCGGGTCCGTGCCCTTACTCACCACGAATGAAAATATCGCTGTGTCGTCCCAGTTCGTCCCATCCAGAGACCCCTGCACATGCACCTCCAGGTTGTCCGTTGGGCTAGCAGGAAAATCCGCATCAATGGTAACGTGTGCGCCTTCGTAGCCGTTTGTCTCTAAGTCAACAGCGCTCGAATATGAGCCGGTGGTAACGCTAACGGCATTCATAATCGTGGTCTCGCTGCCCCAGCTCTTGCTTATTGTCGCCATAATTTATCTCCTTTTATTAGTTCGTTGTTATGAGTTCATAGTTCATCGACAATGAACTAATCGAGCGATACATCCAGATCTCCCGCGGCAAACTTTGCCGTATCCCCGCTGCCGATGGTCTTGGATGTGCTCAAAGCTCCATAGACAAGCAGGTTCCCTGCGTGTTTTCTGCACGTCCAGACTGCTGAGCCGTCATTTACGGTCTGTCCCGGCGTGGTCGGCCAGGTTGGCTCGCTCGAACCGCTTGTTCCCCCTGTGGTGCACTCGTAGTGATAGCCATTCTCGTTTATCGGCTTAACGAAATTGCCGATGCTATATGCAGTTGACGCCGCCCAGTCGTTTGGAAATGGTTTATCAACAAGCGCAAAATGCGTTATCGTCCCCCAGTTGCCCGTCGCCTGCGGAAAGCTCAGCTCCACCGCATTATCTATCGCGCCGCTCGCGGAATCGTCCCAGTCATCTTCGGACGTTTGCACCCGGCTGTATCCATTCTGGCCGTATGGTTCCGCCATCCCGCTCCCGTCTTCGCCCGGGTCGGCGGTCGATAACGCCACGTAAATCGTTGGCGACATATAAGTATTGTTGCCGAACAAATGGTCTAAAAGTTTGTTTTCAAGATAATTTCC
>CAZKOQ010000041.1:13097-15046 GCA_964554425.1 uncultured Pirellulales bacterium
TCTTGTAATCTCTGATTGTCCGTCGCTCGGCGTCAGCGTCAAAATAACGGTCTGCCCATCATAGTCGTAATATTGAATTGCTCCGCTCGCTTTATTTTGGCTGGCCTTATTTGTAAGTATCTTCTCAGCCGTTACCTCCCCCTTACCCGACCAGATGATTTCCCTGCTCGCTACAAGCTCATCACCATCGGCTGGCTCGGAGCCGGCCTGTAAAAACACTTGAACGCCATACCTGCCGAGCGCCGTGATAGCCGTCGGGAAATTGCCCAAGTATTGCGCCCCGCTTTTGTCGGTCAGGGCGATGTCATAGTCATCAGCATCCCGCCCGCCTGTCCCCCATACCTCGAACACTCCCCCCGCAGGATACCAGACATCCCCTGCCCTATTGCGAGCAACCGCATAAAGCGTGTTGCCGCTGCTGTAATTTGCATATATTTCGTTGGCCATATATCAACTTTCCGTTCAAATAGAACTTCTTATGTTTCCTCGGTCCAGGTTCCATTTTTGACAATGGTCGCCCAGTCGCCGTTGGCATCGGCTACAAGCGAAATGCAAGCTCCGATAGTGCTTGCGTATTTGTATTTGTCCGCCGTCTGGCCGCTGTCGTCTCTGATGGCCTTGATGCCGGGGTCAACACGCAACTGCTGTGCCGCCTGAACTGCGAAAGTAAATACCACCCCCGCCGGCGCCGACGCTGGCAGCGTAAGGGTTACTGTTCCGCTTGCCCCCAGATTGGTGTGAACGCTTCCGGACTCTGCCGCCGTTAGCGTGTCGTTACTGGTGTGTGCTTCGATGGTCTTTTTTATCCCCCCCGCCCCGTATGGCGTCACAAAATTGTGCCCCGTTCTGCAATCGCTTATCGAGTCGATGTCGCCGTTCGAGGTGCTCACTATCGCCAATCTGATGTGCGGCGTAGTCGCCATACTGGGGAAGCCGCTGTATTCATTGGTAACAAGATTGCCGGATGAGTCTAAGTAGATGTAGATGTTTTGCTTATCGTCTGCAAGCGTATTGCCGGATGAGCCGGCATAGCTTACAAGCTGCGTGCCCAGCCAGAACTTGCCCGCTTTTACGCCGATATCCAGCTCGCTCTCATCATAGACTCTTAGGTCGTTGCCTCGTCGTGTCGCCAGCAGCAACCGATAAAGCAGTTTCCTGAACTCCAAGTAATACGGAGCCGTCCCCGTCGCTATATACTCAACGCCCGTTTCACTTTCAGCTTGAATGTTCAACAACTCATTATCCGATGGATAAACCTCAGCCATAACATTTCCCTCACGTTATTCTTGCTGTGTATATGTCATTCCCGCGAAGGCGGGAATCCATTTTCCCTAACCGCTGTCTTCTACCTTTAATACCAATTGATTTTTCTGTTTATCAAACGAAGCGACGCTTAACCTCTCCGCTGGCCTCGCAGCAGGCGTCACTGTTATCGCCTCAGTCTCGCTGGCAATGCTCGCCCTTCCGAACTCATCGACAATTTTGACACCGAATTTATAAACGCCCGCTGACAGCACAGGGCTTACCCAGTCGATTGTATCCGCATCGAGACCAAACTCGCCTGCCCCGAAGCTCCCCTTTCCGAATCCCACCGCTGCTGCCGAATCATAACCGAAATCGCCGCACCCGAATCTACTCATTCCAAAACCCGCCTTGTCCTGCCGGCTTGGCCAAATCATTACAGGAAAATTACCGATGGGTTTGGCGTAATCAATCTCGCCCGTGCCTTCATCAAAATAGACCTTTACTGTTGCACCTGCCGGCAAATTTTGTCTCCTCAGCAAACTCAACCTAACACGCCCGCCGTCAGTCGCCGGCTCAGCAATCTCACTACTAAAATCAATATGTGCCTCTTGTGGCTTGACCGCAAAAACCTCTATCCGCATCGCCGATTCCGTCGAAGTCGGCAAAGGCACCACCATTTCTCTCTGCTGCGAAGCAACAGTTGC
>CAZKOQ010000042.1:0-14825 GCA_964554425.1 uncultured Pirellulales bacterium
CCGCAGCCGGCATATACCGTCGTGATGGAATCAGACTATGTTTTCCGTGCAGGTGATATTGTTAGAATATCCATCTTTGAGCTGCTTCAGGAAGGGGTTCAATTTGTGAACGATTACGTGGTTACAGAGACTGGAAAAATATCCATACCTGAAGTGGGTGTGGTTGAGGCGGCGGGATTGACCGAGACACAGCTTGAAGAGGAGATTAGGCAGATACTTTCGCCGAGTATATTGAAAGAGCCGTCTGTTGTTGCGTCGTTGTTGGCCTCGCAGCAGCGAACATTTTCGATATTAGGTGATGGTGTGCTTCAGCCGGGCAGGTATGTCATTCCACGATATGGTTTCAGATTGGCTGATGCGCTGGCGACCGCCGGGGGCTCGAGACAGTTTAACGTAAGCTATATTTACATTTCACGTTATGAACAAGGCAAAGAAGCCGCTGGTGGGCCAAAGAAATTAGGGCCTAAGGAAAAGGAGCTTATTGAGCCGGGCCTTACTGAGCCGGAGCTTCTTGGGCCTGAGAAATTACTTGAGCCGGAGCAAGAGCCGCTGGAGGAGGTAGTAGTGCCTCGCGCGCAACACCAGCGCTCGCGCAACAAGGTTGTTGTTACGACCTCTGAAATGGTAACGGAACGGGAGCTTGCTCAGGCGAGCGGGCCGGAAGCGCTTGAAATGCTCGACGATAAGCCCGGTGACTGGCGCGAAAACCTGAAAAATCGTGTATCCAACAATAGTGCGGCTAACGGTTCGGCTGAACCCCAAACAACTGATGAGGCGATTGAAAATGAGCCGGTGAGCGTGAGAGATATTCTCAAAACGCTATCCGAAAAGTCTCGTCAGGGGCAGACTGCAAGCACACGCCCGACCACGACAAAAACAACTCCTCGGACTGAGCCGTCGGATGAAATACTTGTTGAGGTGCCAAGTGAGACGCAGGAGGATGTGGAAGTAACTACGCCTGTGCCCGTGCCATCAAGCAGAGAAAAAACGAGTGGGCAAGTCGGCACCAGGCCCATCGTCAGGCCATCTACCGGCGTAAGACCACCTACAGGTGTTGGTGCAACAAGTCGGGAAAGAGTGGGTGAGCGAGTTAAGGTCAACGATATTTTGAAGACGTTGTCCGAGCGCCGCACTGCGGAGAAGACACCTGTTAAAGATGAGGAGGAAGTGGAACCATCCGTGCCACCACCGCCGCCTACCGCTGAAGAAAGCGGTGATGGCGAGACGGATATTAATGCGATACTAAAATCGCTCTCCAAACGAGCGGGTCCTGCTGAAGAGGTGAAAGAACCGGCTGAAGCTGAAAAGACGGAAGAGAAGCCTGATGTAGATGCAATGCTGCGGTCGTTGTCGCAGCGCCGGTCACCGGTAACAGAGAAAATCCGGGAAGCGGCGCCTGCGGAGGAGATGATTGCTCCGGAGAAATTAGATGAACGAATAAATGTTGACGAGATATTAAAAACATTACCCAAGCGGCCTGGCCGGGAGGCCGTGGAGGAGCCGATAGAAATTGACCAGATAATTAAACCATCGACTGAGACGGTCGTGCCTGAACTTCCAGAGCAAGAAATACCGGTTGAGGAAATTATTGCACCGTTACCAACCGTCAAGCCGACTGCACCGAAAGCTGTAGATGAAAACGGACGAATTGAGTGGGTCTTCCAGGATGGGAAGTGGGTTCCTATCCAGGTTGGGGCGCCGAAGGCCGTGGAGCCGGTGATTAAGTTTGAACCCGGTGAAGAATTAATTATGCCCTTGGAAGAGAAGCCCGTTGCGGGGCCTGAGCTTGAGTGGGCTGAGACACCCAAGACGCGGCTGATAAGGGTTCCTACCGATCGTCTCCTGGCCGGTGACTCACGATATAATGTTGTAATAAAGCCGGGCGACACGATTCATGTCCCCGTGGATATCATCGGTGAGTTTTGCGTGATGGGTAACGTCATTAATCAGGGATACATTCCAATTACAGGCCGGCCTATGACCTTGAAAATGGCAGTTGCTGCTGCCGGCGGCCTGGGAGCGCTGGCCTGGCCGAAAAAGTGCGAAGTCGTCAGGAGAATCGGCAAAAAGAAAGAGGAAATCGTAATGGTGGATTTGGATGAGATTGCCAGCGGCGAGAAACCTGATTTCTTTATTAAGCCCAATGACCTGATTAACGTTGGCACACACGCAACCTCCAGGTGGCGGGCGATTTTGCGCAATGCCTTTAGAGCTACTTATGGATTTGGGTTTGTCTATGACCGCAACTTCGCCGACAGGGACTATGGCAACAGCCCATTGCCTGACTGGTTCTAATGAAACCATAACATGGGCAGCGTGATACCGCTCCGTTTGGCGGTTTGATTCTTAGTCTTTGAGTTGTAGTTATACTGTCGTGGATAATTTCACCTCTTCTACTTTGGCAGGAGAAGGAAAAGCTGCGCCCGTAGAGAAGCAACAGTGGCGCGAGCTTGGATTTCATAATTACGTCAAGATATTCACCATCGCCCTCTTAGTGTGCTACCTTTTCCGCAGCGAACTCAGGATGCTTGTGCAGGATTGGCTTGCTGATAGTAGTTGGTCTCATGGTTTTTTGATTCCGCTATTCAGTTTATACTTTATCAATCAGCATAAGCGGGAGATTTTGAATCTGCGGGCCAGGACGAATTATCTTGGCTTAGTTTTTCTGGTCTTGGTGGTTCTGTTTTACTTTTTTAATCTTATCAGTCCGTCCGGCTACGCATATTTCCGCAGCTTGAGCATATTGGCCGCCCTCGGGGCAATTGTCCTATTTTTGGGCGGGTGGCGACTGGTAAAATACACCTGGCTGCCGATTGGATTTCTCGTTTTTGCTGTGCCCTTCCCACAGAGGTATTATGTGAGTTTGACCACTCCTATGCAGAAGCTCTCTGCCACTGTCGCGGGGGCTTTTTTGGGTATGGTTGGCGGGATAGAGACGACTGTCAACGGCATTGTCATAGATGTAGTTTACCAGGGACAGCGATTAGAACCATCGCTTAATGTCGCTGAGGCGTGCAGTGGGATGCGGCTGTTGATGGCCTTTCTGGCGCTGGGTGTTGCAATGGCCTATTTGCACTACCGGCCTTTCTGGCAGCGGCTTGTTTTGTTGGCGAGCACGATACCGATAGCGATATTCTGCAATTTTGTTCGCGTCACAGTAACAGGGTTTATCTTTGTGCTGGTGCATCCGCGATACACGCAGGGTATTTATCATGATTTGCTCGGTATTGCGATGCTGCCGCTGGCTTTTGCCTTATATGGTTGTCTTGCGTGGTTTATGTCGAGTCTGTTTGTCGAAGAATACGACACCGTTGCTGAGGATGTTGTGGTCAGGAAACGCAGCGTGTGATGGGAGCCAGGTGCAACATACGGGTGTATTTACAGCCGGCATTTTTAATATGCGTGGTTGTGCTTGTAGTGGCAGCGGTCGCATCAAAGAGATTTGGTGTGATTGAAAAGGAGTTCTTGCCGCTCGAAAAATCGTTCGATGTTTTGGATGAGAAGGAATTATTCCCTTACAAGGTTGTAGAAAAGCGGAAGATAGAGGAACAGAATATATTGAAGGCACTCGGCACGGAGGATTACATTCAATGGATTCTGGAAGACACGGAATTGCCGCCTAATGGTTCGGTTCAAAAGTGTATGTTGTTTGTTACTTATTATGGACGGCCGGACCGTGTGCCGCATGTGCCGGAAGAATGTTATACCGGCAGCGGTTTTCAGAAGTTGGCGTCGGATAATGTGACACTGAAAATAGAAAAAGGTGGCTTTAAAAGGAAAATTGATGGCACGTACCTCGTTTTTGGCAGAATAACAGCAGATTTCCGGCAGAAAAGTGGGAAGTTTCCAGTCGTGTATTTTTTTAGAGTGAGCGGGGAATACGCCGGCAATAGAGACGAGGCGAGGATTGCTCTCAATAAGAACCTTTTTCGTAAATATACGTATTTTTCAAAAGTTGAGTTGGCTTTTAATCAGGCGCTGGTTCCACCAACAAAGGAAGAAACGGTGGCAGCGAGTGAGAAATTGTTGGGTGTGATTTTGCCGATTTTAGAGCAGGACCACTGGCCTGATTTGGAAAAAATTGGCAGAAATCGATTACCTAATATAGAAGCTCAGACATCATATAAGGGGAAAACTTATGGCAAAGAGGAGGTTAAATAAGAAAGTTGCCCTTGTCGGCTCAATGATTTTCATTGTCGTCGTATTGGGCGGGATTTTGGCTATTCTATATTTGAGCCGAGACCCGGCAAAGTTTATCGAAGAGGGTGATGCCGCCTGGCAAGCGAAGGACTATAAAAAAGCAGAGCGCTGTTACCACAAGGCGCGGAGTCTGGCAAGAGATGATAAGCTTAGAAATGAGCTGCTTTTCAAACTCGTCGATTTATATATCCAGACCGACGAATGGCGGATGGCTCGCGGATGCTGGGAGGAGATAATCAGCACAGACCCCAAGGATGTCAAGGCCAGATACGCCAGACTGAAATATTTCCACATTATGGCAGATAGCGGCGTCAGACAGGTCTGGCAGGATGTTCGTCAACAAGCATCAGAGCTAATAACGATTGTCGAGCAGGCCAATCTGAGTAATGAGAACACTGCCAAATGGGAAACCGCTGGGCTGGAAATCCAGGATTCTGTGGGCCTGTCGATGAGTCAGTATTTACACCTTATAAGAGGAAAAGCTGCCATCGAGATGGCTAAGCTGGGCATAGTGCCGGATACCGAAGCATTACTTGCCGAGGGTGTTAAAGACCTGGAAAATGTCCAAAAGTCAAAGCCGGACAATGTCGATGCTCACTGGTATTTGGCGCAGGCAGAGATAACAAAAGGTGACATACTTACTGCCAGAGGTAATCTTGAGGGGAGAGATAAAGCCGTTGAACAAGCCAGACTCCTTACCGAGCAAGCAGTCAAAGTCGCGGATGCCGACCCAAAAGCACATATGAATTACCTCTTGGTTAAGCTTATGGGCGCTTACAAAGGCGGTAAGGAACAATTAGATGCCATCGAAAAGGAATATCTGGCGATGGGACAAAAATTCCCCAATAGCGCAGAAGTATTTGCAAGGATTTCTCGCTTCTATTCAGACCCTCGATTGGCCGCCAAGAATCTTGACAAGGCGATAGAAGCAATTGAGCAAGCAATCAAACTGGACAAGGATAATGTCGCCTATGCCCTAAACGCGGCACACCTGCGGTATCGCAAGTTTTCATACTTTGGGCAGAAAGAAGAGCTTGACAACGCAATCCAGATAGCAAAGCAGGGGCTTACTTTGCCCGGTGCTCAGGAGGAAACTGGGCCAAGAAGTTGGGAGAAGCGGCTTAATAGGGTCTCTTTGTATATTTTACTTGCCAACTCCTATATCGAGAACATTCTCGAAAACCGAGATAAAATGACAGAGGCGGATATTGCGCTTTGCTTGAAAGAAGCTGAGCAAGCAGTATATGGAATTGAGCAGATACTGGGTAGTGGTGAAGACCCCCAGGTCGTTAAATGGCGAGGAATGCTTGAGCTTGCCAAAGGTGACACCAGCAGCGGTGTCAGGAAGCTGTATGCTGCCTACGAACAGCTCAAGGCATCGTCCACGCAAAAAGGGTTTGAACGAGTAGATTCTTTGCTCGCCTACCGCTTGGCTAAGGTCTTTGAGAATTCAGACGAGATAGGAGCGGCGAACGAATATTTTGCCGTAGCGCTGCGGCTTGGTGACAGGAGTGTTCCTGACAAAATTGATGAAAGAAAACCTGAGGCCTTCCTGGATTATGCTGAGCTGTTGATGAAGTTGAGGGTCTATAATGAGGCACTGCATCTGGTAAACTATTTCGAAAGCCAATATTGGTCAAATGCCAGAAGCCGCAAGCTTCGCATTAAGGCCTATATTGGGGCAAAGCAATTCGACTCCGCCGCAGAAGAGCTGGCAAACATACCTGATGCTGATGCTGCCGATACAGTTAAACTTGGCTTGGAGCTTGTGCAGGCAAAGATTCGCCAGACTTTAATGGCTATAGCGCAAAAGAAAATGCAAGATAGCCCCGGCATCGTTGTGCAGGCGATTACACCACAAGGGCAGAGCACCGAGCCGAAGGCCTCTATGAAGGTGATGGAAGATGAATTAAAAAGCTACAGAAAAATCGAAGCGGACCTTGTGAAGAAGCTGTTGGCCGTTCAGCCGGCCCTTGTTGAGGCAGGTTCTGTCATTGCCGTTTGTAAAAATTATGTTGAGGACGGACGCAAAGCTGAGGCAGAAGGCTTGGTCAGTCGGTACATCACGAACTTTCCGAATGATATATCTGTTCTGGTATATAAGAATATACTTTCTGAGCCTGACGCTGCAAATGTTTCTGAGCAGAGGCGCCGGGAAATAGATGAACGGGTTTTTTCGGGCATTGCCGACCCGCTGCGAAGAGCCGTTGAGCTTGGAACGTTCTATAGGAAAAATGACCAATTTGACAAAGCGGCCGGGCAATTTACGGCAGCGCTTGAGATGGGAGCTTCCGGAGGAAGCCAGGATTTGAACCGCGTAAAGCTTGCCGCCGGGTATCTCTTTGAAATAGCTCTTACAAAAAAGGATTGGCAGTTGGCCAACCAGATGGTTGAAAGAGCACAGCGTGATAATCTTGATGATTGTGCTGGTCATATCTTTGCGTCTCGCCTTGCTTTTGCGAAGGGCCGATTTCAAGATGCGCTCGTGAGCGTAGATGAGGCATTGAAATTGAGACCTGTGTTCTCGCGCGCTTATTTGCACAGAAGCAATATAAATATGTCGTTGGGCGATGACAGCTTGGCTGCTGAGGACATCAAAAAAGCGGCGTCTCTTAATCCGATGGATGGAATCATAGCGAAGTCACTGGCCATTGCGCTCTACAAGCGGGACCAGAAGCTCGGGAAGGAGGCAGCTCCAAGCCAGATGATTGAGACTAAAGGTGCTTTGGATAAGGCGATGTTCCTCAACACCGGTGACCTGCAATTATTGGGCTTTTATGCCGACTACATAAGCTCATCGGAACCTCTAAGGGCACTGGCGATTCGTCAGGATTTGCAGAAGTCTGTCCCAAGTGTCCAGAATGCAGTGAAATTGGGACAGCTGGCTACGAAGGTGGCGCTCGAACAAACCGATAAGCAGCGCAGGGATGCCCTCTTGAACGTTGCCCAGTCAACTTTTGAGGATGCGCTTAAACTTAATCCGGGTGACAAAGAGGTGCTTTATTATTATGCCGAACATCTCCGCGCCAGAGGTCAGGATGATAAGGCCAAAAGTCTGCTGGAGCAATCCCAGCAGGACAAATTACTGTGGGACCACTACTTTCAGCGGGGGCAATATGACGATGCCAAGAAGGTGCTGGAACAGTTGTATCAAGGTGATGCAAAAGATGTTAGTGTCCTGAAGGGTCTGTTGCTTGTTGCAGAGAGGACCGGTGATGCTGATGGAATAAAGAAGTATTCCGAGGAACTTTTGGCTGTCGAAGGGACCGCGGAGAATTATCTCATTCAAATTCAGAGTTTTCTCAGAATCGGACTTGTAAAAGAGGCCGAGTTAAAGGTTCAAAGCTTTAAGGAAAAGTATCAGAATGAGCCTCGAATTCAACTGCTTGAGGCGCTGTTGGTGATGAGACAGGGACAACTGCAGAAAGCGTTGGAGCTGACAAACAAATACCTTCAGGGCAACCAGAAGAATGCGGTAGCGTGGCGATTAAGAGGTGAGATTAACTTCTACCTTGGAGATTATGAGCCATCGATTAGTGACCTTAAAGCAAGCAAGGCGTTGGTGGATGACCCCGTTACACGAATCACACTGGCGAAGGCTTATTTGAGGATACAACGGATTGAGGATGCCATAACAGAGCTTAAAAATACAATTGATGCTCCGGCTGCTCCTGCAGAAGCCAGACGCCTGCTGGAACAGTTGTATCTGGAGCTTGGGCGTAAAGAGGCACTGAAAGAGTTGTATGAGCAGACGCTTGCCAAGTTTCCCTATAGTGCACTTTGGCTTAATCGGGCGGCTGGATTTGCAGTTATGACAGGAGAGTTCGACAAGGCGGAGCAATTGTTTCTAAAAGCGTATCAGATGAAGCGCCCGGTCTTAAAAGACCCGAACGATAAAAACCAGTTGCCGGATGTGCAGTATGCGTCAGCGTTTGACGGATACTTAAAGACGCTTGTTTTATCAGCAGGCGACCCAAATTCGAGAAACTGGAACCCGAAAAAGCTGGATAAGGTTTTTGAGGAGAGCAGACGCCACCTTGATACAGCTCTCGCTCCCGTAGCATATCTTCGAATGGCTGAAGCAAAAATCCTGCTGGGTGATAAGAAGGCAGCAATTGATTATTGCAGAAAGGCCGTTGAAAAATCAGGTGCAAACGAAAATCTTGCAGCCGAAGTTCTCCTTAGGATGTATTTGATGCTCGGACCCGATGAGGTTTCAAAGTATTGCGAGCAGAGATTACGAGCCAATCCGGACTTACTATCTGCCAATTTCACGATGTTCAACCTGGCCAGAATTAACGGTCAATACAACAAAGCGGTCGATTATATTGACAAATGTATAAATATTGTCGGTCAAGACAATCCTCGTGTTGTGGACTATGTTGCGAAAAAGGCCGAGATTTTGACTCTGGCCTATGACCGAACTTCCGATAATAATTACCTTCTAAAAGCTATTGCCGATTACGAAAGTTTGCTGGCTAAAATGCCGAATAATATCAGTGTCCTGAATAATTTGGCGTATATGCTTGCTGAAAATAATGAGCGGCTCCCTGAGGCGCTTCAGTATGCCAAGCGGGCGCTGGATGCAAGCCCGAATGACCCGACTTATATGGACACTTATGGTTATGTGCTATTCAAGAACGGGAAAGTCCAAGAAGCCGCTGAAGTTTTAACGGCTGCTCTGCAGCAATATGAGCAGGGCGAATTTGTAATTCCGCCGGAAGTATATGAGCATGTAGGAATGATAAAAGAAAAGCTTGGAGCGAAAACTGAAGCGCTTGATGCTTATAAGCGGGCGCTGGAAGTAGGAGCCGAGAGGTTGCCACAGAAACGAAGAGAGCAAATAGATAAAGCAGTTAAACGTCTTTCGCAGTAACTTGTTATGCGGATAGGTAAAGTGAGAGACGTATTATGTTTGAAGTATAAAAACGGTTTCCTTAACGGGCCCCCCGCAGCTTCTTGTGAAGCAAGAGCGGGGGTGATGGGAGTGAAAAATGGTAGAAGAAAGACCAATGCCTATAAATAGGGTTACAGCGGCTGCGGGCACGAGAGGGCCGGTCGCTTTCACTATGACGCCAAAGGAAGTCTTCGGGATATTGCGGCGGCATATGTTGCTGATAATCGGGTTGACCATAGTTGGTTTGGTGGTTGGCGGTGGGTTGTGGTTTATGCTCAAGCAATGCTTTCCAAGATACACTGCCAGAACCTATATTGAGGTGCTGCCGCCTGTTGAAAAAGACCCGATGATGATAGGTTCTTTGCAGTTACAAAAAGACATTATGTATGGGTATCGTCTGTCGTTGGCAAGCATTCTAAAGGACCAAAGTACCTTCCAAGACCTGCTCCAGAGAAGGGAAGTCATGGACACAAAGTGGTATGATAAGTATAAGACCAAAGGCAGCGTAGGGAAGGCGGTCAAGTATTTGAATAGACACTTCAGTGCGTATGCCAACAGGGACAGTGATTTTATCGAGATATCAATGACCTGCCGTAGTGATAAAGAAGCAGCTACGATTGTCAATGAGATGCTTAATTTATTCATTACTTCCCGGACGACTATTAAACAAAGGGATGTTGGCGATAGATTGAAGCAAATCGAGGAAGAACGGCGACGCGTTAAGGGCGACCTCGACCAGGAAAACAAAGCCTTAGACGATCTTCGCACCAGGTGGAATATAACAGACCTCGAAACGCCTATGGGCCGTTATTTCCAGCACACAATTACGTTGAAACTGAACGCCTTGGAGCTTGAGAGAGATAGTCTTGACCTGTCAATAAAACAGCTTGAAGCTGACGTCAAGAACCTTGAGGAATTGGCGACCGGTCCGGTTACCGAGCAAATCGAGCAATTGATTGAAAATGACCCGGTAATGGTTATGCTTGCTCAACAAAGGGCGATGCTGGAGGCCGAGCTTGCCGGAAGATTCACAAAGTTCGGCGAGAATCACAGGGTCGTGCGGCAGACGCAGGAGGCGATAAATGAGATTAAAGCCAAGAGAGAGCTAAGAAAAGCGGAAATTGCCGAGCAGACACGCCGGGCAAACCTGGAAAATGCACGGGACCGAACAATCATATTCCAGGAAAGACTCAGAGAGCTTGAGCAATTGCGCCAAGAGGCGAACGCAAAGCAAAGGGACCTCGAGATGGCTCGGGTACAGTATGAGGAGCGCGTTGCCGTCAGAGATGAAAGAGTCAAAATGCTCGACACAATTAAGGAGCAGGTTGAAAAATTGAAAATAATGTATGATGACCCGGAGACGCCAAAGGTTAGGTCTGTTGGACTGGCGCCGGTGCCGTTGGAAATGGTAACAACTCGCCAGTGGTGGATGTGGTTCCCCAGCGGCACGATTCTGGGCTTTTTACTCGGTGTTGGGCTTGCATTCCTTATGGAGTTGTCCAATGACTTTGTGAGAGCACCCAGAGATGTCGGCAGATACTTGCAGGTTCCGCTTCTCGGCGTCATTCCAGATGCATCTGTGGATGATCAGGTTCGAGGTATCAACCTTTGTCACGCCGTTCGAGAGGCGCCTTATTCTATTATAAGTGAGTCCTACAGACGTTGTCGCACAAACCTGAAATTGTCTGGTGCTGTGGAGTCTCTCAAAACCTTGCTTGTTGCCAGCGGCATGGCTGGTGATGGTGCGACCTCAGTGGCAGCCAATCTTGCATCTGCCTTTGTCGCCGAAGATAAAAAAGTGCTGCTGATTGATGCTAACTTCAGGCACTCAAGCATGCGCGCACTGTTCCCAAGAGCGGGAGGTGAAGGCGAAGGGGAAGCGGGGCAGTTTGATTTTGGCCTGAGCAGCGTGCTGATGAATCAATGCGGCGTTAAAGAAGCTGTAAGGTCCAGCGGTGTTGAGGGCCTGGACGTAATCGGTTCAGGGCCGCTGCCCGGTAATCCTGCGGAGCTTCTCGGCAGCGGGCGAATGCAGGACCTTATCAAGGAGCAGCGCAAGGTATATGATTATGTGATAATTGATGGGCCTCCCGTGCTGTTGGTCAGCGATTCGAAGACACTTACAAAGTTTGTTGATGGGACACTCCTTGTGTTCAACGCCGTTGCTACAAGACGCGGTGCTGCTCAGAGGACGATTAGCGAAATTAAACAAGTCGGTGGCACGATTGTTGGCGGCGTCCTGTTCGCTGTCAGAGCTATGAAGGGCGGCTATTTCCAGGAGCAGTTCAAGTCCTATCAGGAATATCAGAAATTGCAATTTGCCGGCTCGGCTTAAAGGAAATGCCGGAGGCAATATTAGGGTGTGCGGGAACGCTTCTGCGGTGCGGAAGTTTCTCCCGCACACCCAATTTTTTAGGGGCATCTAACAAAATGTAATTGCGAGCCCCCACGTCTGCCGGGATGTCTTGGCGGGTAGGAAGACAAAAGTGGAGGCATGGCAATCTGGCACATCATTTTGACAGATGAGCCTGGGGCTATTTTGTTAGCGGTTCTAAGGAGTTTTGGATGGATAAGTTCCTCGTAACCGGCGGAGCCGGTTTTATCGGCTCAAATATCTGCAACCGACTTGTTTCAGATGGCTGCTTTGTCAGAGTTGTTGATAATCTTCTCACGGGCAAAAAAACCAATCTCGCTGGCATCTTAGATAAAATTGAGTTTATTAAAGCCGATATGGGCGACGAAAACGTTGCCCGCACCGCAATGAAGGATATTGATATGGTTCTCCACCAGGGTGCTTTGCCTTCGGTGCCGCGAAGTGTCGATGACCCCGCGGCCACGCACCGGCACTGTGTCGATGCCACTTTTACGCTTCTTTTAGCTGCCCGCGATGCGAAGGTAAAGCGCTTTGTGTATGCGTCAAGCTCATCGGCATACGGCGATACGCCAACGCTGCCGAAGGTCGAGACAATGCTGCCCAGCCCTCTTTCACCTTATGCGGCTGCCAAGCTGGCCGGCGAATACTACTGCTCGGTCTTTTATAATGTGTTTGGTCTGCAGACGATTTCGCTAAGATATTTCAATGTCTTTGGCCCTCATCAGGACCCAACCAGCCAATATGCCGCTGCGATACCTGCCTTTGTGACGTCTATCTTGAAAGATAAGCCACCTACTATCTATGGCGATGGCGAGCAAAGCCGGGACTTTACGTATGTGGATAATGTTGTCGAGGCGAACCTGCTTGCCGCAAGGGCCAGGAAAGCTGCCGGCGAAGTCATAAATATCGCCTGCGGTCAGGCCGTAACCGTTAACGAAATTATTGAGATGATTAACGAAATACTCGGCAAGAATATTAAGCCGACTTACACCGCCCCTCGCCCAGGCGACGTCAAACACTCCCTCGCCGACATTACCCTTGCTAAAAAACTCATTGGCTTCAAGCCAAAAGTGTCTTTCAAACAAGGCCTCCGGATGGCAATCAATTGGTATAGGGATAACCTCTTATAACCGGCATCTACTCTGCTATACACTAAACCCTATCCCCTAATCAATGCCTCCAAATGGCGATAGACTGGTATTGCGAGATCTTGCTTTGACCCATTGAAATTTAAGATGCGGCCTACCTGTAAGTCTATCTCATAAGAGCAGGACATAGAAACTCAACTTCACATCCGAATTCCTGAAGCACCTTTAGGTACTTCCACCAACCGGTATCGGACGCATTGAGCACTTTGGGTTTTGACCTGCTTGCTAATGCTACGGCAACGAATTTTCGATCCTTTGCATGAAAGCCCCTCAGTCTGGTGTCAGTTGGGAATTCCTGAAAGTTATCCTGATGGTCAGGCTTGGGTGTGATTTTGACCTGTTCGATATAGTCTACGTTTGCTTGGTTTTCCCATACCCATTTGAAAAACATGTCTCCTGTTCCTGGCTGGCCTGACGGCGATAGACGACGCCTATATTCGTCGAGGATCCTATGACCATCATCTATTACCATGCGGCCTTTATCAACAATGTTACGCAGATTATCTATACAGGCATTTACGCAACGCTGGTCAGTAATGTGATTGGCACTACCGTTAGCAACAACAGCCACATTTGTGTCAACAACTACCGTGTTCGTCAAAGCTGTTCCCCCTGCCGTTTAATCCCTGCTTTTGCAGTTGCAGCGATCTCTCCAAAGCTGTCTCCGAAGAAGTCCTTCGGCCAGTTAATAATATTCCCAAGAAGATCAAGTTCTAAAGGTTTCAATTGTGAGACTCCTTGTTTGATGTCGCAAAAATATAATGCTATTTTGTCTTTTGAGAATTGCCCTTCAGCGATACGTCGTTGCAGTCGCCTCAACAGGTACTCACTGTGGCTTTCCAAGATTATCTGGATTTTTCGGGTCTCTATGGCATCAATAAACACATCAGCCAGGCCGGACTGTGCCGAAGGATGTAAATGAATTTCCGGTTGCTCTAGGAGGACTATGGACCCTTCGGGCACGTAATAGCAAAGTACGAGGATAGGTAATATTTGGGAAACGCCAAAACCGACATCTGTGATACGTACAAGAGCACCTTCTGGATTTTTTCGAACCCAGACTTCGTAGAGGTTACCGTGTTCGGTTATTGGCTTGACATCGAACTCGTGGATCAAACCTAACTGCTTGAGCCAATCAGCAACATATTCTTCGAGTGTAAGTTTAGGCCGTCCTTTCCCCCTAGAAATCTTTTTCTGACCCGATGCAAGAAGAGCATCGATTGCCTTTTCACCTCGCTGTCCGACATCATCGGGCTTGGCACCAGCCCATGTATATTGGTGCCTCGGATTTTCTCTCAGAGGTCTAAGGTAGTATATATGCTGAAACATACTTTCGTATACAAATTGAAGGTTCCATAGAAAACCTGCATTTTGATAATGAGATCTAACCTCATAAGGGAACCCATGGAACTTGGTCGGTGATGGAAGAGGCCACGCCCTCCCACGGATTCGAATGAATTTGAATTTGCTGGATTTAGAAAATAACTTGTATTTTCCTAATGTGTCTGATTGATGTTCCATACCAAATTCATTATCTCTCAGCTTGTACTTTAAGTAGTTTACGTGTAATTTACCACCTGTGTTGCTTGCAACCTCTGCTTCAAATTCTATCTCGTCCCCTTCAAGAAAAACCTTCTCCGCCT
The DNA here is from genome assembly GCA_964554425.1 of uncultured Pirellulales bacterium. Classification (GTDB taxonomy): domain Bacteria; phylum Planctomycetota; class Phycisphaerae; order Sedimentisphaerales; family Anaerobacaceae; genus CAYWXK01. The sequence continues at coordinate 14,263 of CAZKOQ010000042.1, forward strand.
CTTCCGTATGAACAGGTATTTTGAAATGTGCTGGTAAATCCCATTTCATCTGCCAACTCAGGGGTAAGGCCTTTTCTCTACGGTGAATAACGTCACCGAAGGTACCGAGTGCGACCAAGTTACCCTCTTCTCCAAAGTTGAGGACCTGTGAAAAATCAGCAGAATCTATAGTTTGTTTCAGCATCAACAGAAACTGCAATATGCTTGTTTTTCCTGAGCTATTGGTTCCAAAAAGTCCTGTTATAGGAGCTAATCGCATGTCTTTAATTTCTTGCCATGACTTGAAGTTTTTAAAACTCAACTCTTTCAGCATTGGGTCTCTCCTCGAATAGTTACCTTGCTGGAATTTGGTTTATTTTATACCTATGCACTTTGTAGGTTCTCCAATAATAAGAAATCTGCATGGAGTCAAAACCTTGTTGTTCCATAGCTTCCCATAAATATTAAGACTTACTTTAGTTGTCTCTTTAGTTCCTCTGCGTCCCGGATTAGTTCTTCTCTTGCTGGTTGTTGCAGGGGGGCGAGGTCAAAGGTCCATTCGTAGGCATCGACCGTTCTTTTGG